>JAIBAQ010000239.1 GCA_019695095.1 Candidatus Hydrogenedentota bacterium | reverse complement strand
CGCTTTCTAGATATCCCCCCGCATTGCAGCGATAGGCACTTGGGATGTTAACTAGCCGAATGCACAGCAACACTCCGGCCTCACGACTCTTGGTCAAACCCGAATACTCGAAGCTCCTGATCACAGCGACACGCTTTCGCAATACGTGCGGCCCACGCGATGGCCTCCTTACTTGAAGGCAGCTCAAGTATAGTGAATCCACCATTGAGCGGAGGCTCCCACGGGTAGCCTCCCTCAGCAACTGAGCCATTGGCCGAAACGAGAACGGGCGGTACTTTTTCATCAATACCACCGGCGAAGACGTAAACGCCCGCTTCCTTCGCCTCGCGTATCACGGCATGAGCGTCTCGGCCCACCGCCTCCAACTCATTGTCGGGTACTTTCATTGCAGCGCTGGGGAATGAAATTAGATACTTTGCCATGGTCTTCTTTCTCTAGGAATCTTGTGGCCAGTGATACAAGCCATGCTCAACGCGCAGCATCTGCGCCGTCCGAAACCCGAAATGGCGACCGGATGCAGCAGCCGTGTCATCGGGACGGCTTCACCGTTTCTTTAATGCGGATTTGAACGCCGTTAGCTGCTCAGTTCCGCGACTGGGTCCGCCGCTCCCCTTCGTTAAACGCCGACAAACCTTAATCCAGCATCTTCCTCAACGTCAATGCCGACATCGGCGGGCTGAGCAGCTCGGGTTTCTCCTGATCATGGAGAGGCGTAGCGGTATATATTGCATTACGGCCAAGGAAGCTGCGATAGGCAGGTGTCACATGCCATCCGCAGGCAAAAGCTCGCTGCGTTCGCACTGTACGGAGCCGTGAAACCTTCAAGCCTCCCCAAAGGGAACTTATCAATCCAATCGGTGTTTAGCTGGATCAGCACGGGATTGACATCAGAACACGAACAGTTGGCGGACCAGCACCTATGCCAGATCGAATTAGCCGGCGCCAGTTTATTGCAGCCGCTGCGGCTTTGGGAGCAGCAGGGTGTCATCTACAGCGCGCCGAGGGCATCGGCGCGGAAACCGGTAACCGAGCGCCGAATTTTGTGATGATCCTTTCGGAGGCGCATGGGTGGTCGAGTACGTCCGTGCTATCGGACCCGGCCCGGGCCGACAGTAAGAGCGAGGTCGCACAGACTCCGGCTCTTACGCGGTTGGCGGAGCAAGGCATGCGATTCTCGCGCGCCTACGCATCGTCACCCCGGTGCACGCCGTCGCGCGCGGCCATTCTTACCGGCAAGTCGCCGGCCCAATTGCACATGACTTTCGTGACGGACGACGGCGGCACCCGCCGCCGGCCCAACGCGGCCGCGACTCCAATCGTCCCTCCGCATTGTTTGCTGGAACTTCCCGAATCGGAGATGACAGTCGCGGAATCATTGCGCGCCGAAGGGTACGCCACCGCGCATTTCGGCAAATGGCACGTTGGTCACGCCGACCCGTCGCGGCATGGATTTGACGAGAGCGACGGTCCAACGAGTAATCGTGGTCCGGGTGGCAACGACAAGCCCAATCCGCTCGCGGCGCACGAAATCACCGATCGAGGCATTGCATTTGCGCGGCGCCAGGTCCAGGCAGGTAAGCCGTTCTACCTTCAACTCTCGCATTACAGCGCGCGCAATCAGGAGGACGTTTCGCCCGATGTGCTCGACGCCTTCATGAAACGGACGGGGATAACCGACCCCCGTATTGCCAGCGCGCACGCGGCGGTCGAAGAAATGGACACGACAATTGGCAAGTTGCTGGCGGCGTTGGATGAATTGAAGATCGCGGACAACACGTACGTCGTCTACACGACGGACCATGGAACCCAGGGCAGGAACGAGAATGCGCCACTCAGCGAAGGAAAGGGCACCTTGTGGGAGGGCGGTATTCGCGTTCCCTTGATTGTTCGCGGTCCTGGAATCGAGGCGGGGAGCGCATCAACGACGCCGGTCATCGGACATGACTTCTATCCAACGTTTCTGGACCTTGCCGGATCCAAGGAGCCCCTGCCCAAGGGTGTGGAAGGAGGCAGTCTGCGCGGTGTGCTGAATAATGGCGGCACGGGCGCTGTCAAGAGACCGTTCGACTACTTCGTCTTTCACTTTCCCCATTACGACCACGACCCCAATGGCCCCGGCACGGCGATAATCGCGGGCAACTACAAATTGATTCACTTCTACGAGACGGACAAGCGATTGCTGTTCAATCTAGCGGAAGATATCGGGGAAAAGCGCGACCTGGCCGCTGTCGAACCAGAAAGAACCGACACACTGGCACGGACCATGGACGAGTATCTTAAGGCAATGAGTGCGCAAATGCCGACGCGGAACGCGGCAGCGTCAACGGGGACGAGCGATGTCCCGCAATATCAAGATCGCCCGAGGCCGCCCGGCAAGCAGAAGGATGAGAAGAAAGGCGGAAAACGAAATGCCATTCGTTAACGGGCGCGCTCATGGAATTGGCATCCAGCAGTTCAGACAGGACTGATTCATGAAGATATCGCGTCGACGTGCAGTGGGGTTGATGTTGTTCGCGCCGTGGGCAGCCGCTGCGCAAGATAGTGTCGTAGCGCCGGACACGAGGCGGCGCGGCAATCGACCGCCCGGCAACCGGGGGCCCGGCGGACCGCAACACAACCCGGACCAGAAGAAGGCGTCGACGTTCTACACGGACGTGCCCGCCCACGACTTTGACATAATCCTTGGACGTCCCACGGCAGATGCGATTACCGCGAGCGTCCTGTCCTACGCCGAAATCGAAGGTTTCTTTTCGTACGGAAGCGATCCGAGTAAGCTTGATCAAGAGAGCGCGCCCCAGCGATTCCGGGCCGGCGAGCCCGTGGAAGTTGTTTTGACCAAGCTGCGCCCCAACCAAGCATACAGCTATTGCTTCAACTGGCGGCGCGCTGGTGCGACTGATTACACCGCCGATGGACCCCGCCGTTTCCAAACGCAGCGCAGTCGCGGCAGCGAGTTTACGTTTACGGTTCAGGCGGACTCACACCTCGACGATCCGCAAGCGGCGTCACTGTACACCAATACCCTCCGCGCCGTGCAGGCAGACGCGCCCGATTTCCACATCGACCTCGGCGACACGTTCATGACAGACAAGCGCGGTCAGCAGTTCGCAACAGCGCAATCGCAGTACCTTGCGCAGCGATACTATTTGGGCCTGGTGGGGCACTCGGCGCCGGTGTTCCTGGTCTTGGGAAACCACGACGGCGAAACGGGATCGCGGTTTTACGGCAAGGGCGATTCGATGCCGGGTTGGTCGAACGCGATGCGCCGACGATATTTTCCGAACCCACTGCCGAACGGTTTCTACACCGGCAACAACATGCCCACGGACCCGCTGGGGCTGTTGCAGGACTACTATTCGTGGGAATGGGGAAATGCGCTCTCTGTCGTGCTCGATCCGTATTGGTTCACAACGTCGCGTTCCAAAGGGCCCGCCGCGTTTTGGGAACGCTCGCTCGGAGAGACGCAATATCGTTGGCTCGAATCGACGCTTGCGAAGAGCAACGCGCCGTTCAGGTTCGTGTTCATTCACAATCTCGTCGGTGGCGGCGATGAAGCGATGCGTGGAGGCGCGGAAGCGGCGCGGTTCTTCGAGTGGGGCGGGCGCAACCTGGACGGCACGCCCGAATTCGCGCAGCATCGGCCTGGCTGGCCCGCGCCGATTCACGATGTGCTCAAGAAATATGGCGTCAGCGTCGTATTTCACGGACACGATCATTTCTTCGCGCGACAGGAACTCGATGGCATCGTCTATCAACTTGTGCCGCAGCCCGCGACACCGGGAGGCCGCAACGTCACGCGGATGGTGAGTGAGTATGGCTACGTGTCGGGCGACTTTCTGCCAAGTCCGGGGTACCTTTGGGTCAGCGTCGGCAATTCGGAAACGCATGTGGTTTTCAAAAACACCAGTAGCGAGAAAGCCGAGCAGGCGTTTGAATACCGCATACCGTCGTCGCAAAGAAACATGGGAAGTGCAGGCAAGAAATGAACCTTCGTCGTACAGTCGCATGCGCTGTGGCATTTGCAGGGATATTGCACCTTATTGGTTGCACACCGCCTCCACGCCCCGCGCCGGCGCCAACGCCGGCCCAGTCCACTGGGGCGCCGTCAGGTTTCGTGTCGATCCCGGCGGGCACATTCGAGATGGGCGATCATCACAATCTTGGCGGCCGCGAACACCGCAACGACGAGTTGCCGCTTCATGCCGTATCGCTCCCCGCGTTCTACATGGCCGCAATGGAAACGACCAATCAAGAGTATTGCGCATTTCTTAACGCCAAATTCGACGCGAAAGAAATTGTTGTGCAAAACGGACAGGTCTTCGCGGCAGACGGCAAGACGTTGTTTTGCGATACCGCTGAATCCGATTCTGCCAGCAGCATTCGGTTGAACGGCACTCGGTTCGAGATTGTCGACCACCGCGCGGAGCACCCAGTAGTGTGTATCCGTTGGAACGGCGCTGCCGCGTACTGCAACTGGCGCAGCGAATTGGAAGGTCTCGCACAATGCTACGACCCGGCAACCTGGCGGTGTGACTACGGCCGCACGGGGTACCGGTTGCCAAGCGAAGCCGAATGGGAGTATGCCGCGCTTGGCGGCGCGAACGAGCAGTATCCGATCTTTCCGTGGGGCGACGAGCCGGACAATGCGCGAGCGAATTGGCCCGATTCGGGCGACCCTTACGAAACCGGCCCTATTCCGTGGACAACGCCGGTTGGGTTCTATAACGGCGAGCCGCACGCCAAGGCGCAATTTGGCTGGCCGGGCGACCAAGCCGAGTACAAGACGGCGAACGGGGCCAACGGCTATGGCCTGTTCGATATGTCGGGCAATGTTTGGGAATGGGTGAACGATTGGTACGCGCCGGATTACTACGCGCAGAGTCCCGCATTGAGTCCCACGGGGCCCGAAACGGGTCAACCCATGCCCGACGGGAATCCGTACCGGGTGCTGCGCGGCGGAAATTGGTACAACGGCGAATGGGGGCACGGCCGCCTCTCCAATCGAGACCCGTCGTATTTCCGCGGTCCCGACGATCCGAACCATCGGTGGTATCACATTGGATTCCGGGTTGCACGGTCTGCGGAGGATCAAGCCGCGTTACCGCCGCGAAAAGAGAGCGAACCGACGCCGCAGCCGCGCGGGGAACGCCCGCCGAGAGAACGTGCGCCACGTGTTCCCGGAAAGTTCCAAGGTACGGACTCTAACGGTGACGGGGCCGTCACCGTGGACGAATACGTGTTCCACGAGAGAAAGAAGTTCGGGCGTATCGACACGGATGGCAGCGGCACGCTTACCGAAGCCGAAATAGACGCGGATGAACGTCAGCAGCGTGGCGGGGCCGCAACCGGAGGCCGCAACCGATTCGAGCGTACCGACGCCAATCGCGATGGCACGGTATCGTTGGACGAGTATATTGCTGCCGAGCGTGCAAAGTTCGATGAACGAGACACAGACCGCAATGGTGTGTTGTCGCAGCCCGAACTGGAGGCGGCCCAACCCCGCCCCAATGACAGGAACGCCCCCCCTCCGCTCACACCACCTCGGCGAGATGAAGCGCCCCGATCTCCAGCCCGGCAAGGACCGCGCGAAGCGCCCGCGTTGAACTTCTCGGCGTTGTCGGAAGACAAGCTCGGTATCGTCACGAACGGGACAGACGCTGCACCTGGCTACACGCTCTTTGCGCCCAAGCATCGCACTATGACGTATCTTATCGACAACGCGGGTCGCGTCATCCACGAATGGAACGCGTGCCAGTATGAGCCGGGACAGACCGTCTATCTGCGCGAAAACGGAAACCTGCTGCGTTGTTGCTTCACCCACGCGCGCGGTTTCACGCGAGGCGGCGAGGGAGGCAGGCTCGAAGAGTATGATTGGGACGACAACCTGGTGTGGGAATTCGATTACGCCAGCGACCAGCACATGCTGCATCACGACGTCGCAATTCTTCCGAATGGAAATATCCTCGCGCTTGCGGTCGAGCGCCGAACCAGAGAGCAATGTGTTGCCGCTGGATTCGATCCGGACGTGCTTATCGACGGCGAACTCTACCCGGACTACATCATTGAGATAGCGCCAACGCGGCCAAAGGGCGGAGCAATCGTTTGGGAGTGGCACGTGTGGGATCATTTGATTCAAGACCGCGATACACGCGCATCGAATTTTGGCGTCATTGCGGACCATCCCGAGCGGATTGATGTAAACTGCAATGGACGCCGCGCCCCCGCGTTCTGGAATCACATGAATTCCATTGCGTACAACTCGAAACTGGATCAGATTCTCCTCAGCGTGCGCGGCTGTAACGAGATCTGGATCGTCGATCATTCGACCACGACGCAAGAGGCAGCCAGCCATAGTGGCGGCAAATATGGTAAGGGCGGCGACTTGTTGTATCGCTGGGGAAATCCCGCGGCGTATCGGCGCGGCGGTGACGCGGACCGTCAGTTGTTCGATCAGCATGACGCGCACTGGATCGCGGACGGATGCCCCGGCGCCGGAAACATCCTCATCTTCAATAATGGCCTCGATCGAGGGTATTCGTCCATTGAGGAGATCGTCCCTCCATTGAACTCCAATGGAGATTACACAACGCCAACCGCGGGCGCTTTTGGACCCGTGGCGCCAGTCTGGAATTACTCCGCGCCCAACAAGGCCGACTTCTATTCATCGGAGATTTCCGGCGCAGATCGGTTGCCCAATGGCAACACCCTGATCTGCGCGGGCGTGTTGGGAACGTTCTTTGAAGTGACTCCAAAGGGTGAGACCGTGTGGAAATACGTGAATCCCGTTGTGCGCGGCGGGACTTTGGCGCAAGGCGAGACTCCTGGGGTTGATGATCGGGGACACTTCCTGAACGCCGTCTTCAAGGTTCGACGGTACCCGCCTCACTATGCCGGGCTCGCGGGCAGGCCACTCGCTCCAGGGAGTCCAATCGAGTTGCCTGCGGACATGAAGGGCAAGACGGGTCTTGACCGCGTCAACACCATGCCTGTAAAAGGCCCGGACCATCCCCGCGGTCCAAGCACCGACTCCACCGAAAGTGGCGGCATTCTCCGAGCAATCGGGTACTTGTAGTGCAATCACGCAGAGCCGCCGCCGATGCCAAGGGTAGGTTGTCACTTCGGCGTTGATGAGCGTGTGAGACCAGACTTGTCGGCACGTGAGTAGAACGTTGCGGCACAGTCGCGGCCGTGCGCGAATGATCCGGTACGCTGGCTTGCTTCCGCTGCGTTGTCCTCGATTACCTTACCCGCACCGGCCACCACACCGTTCGTTGTTCGTAAACTGAGCCAATAGAGGCCAGCTCTTTGTCTCGCCTTGATGTCGTCCTGATGGCGTGATAGTGTGCGATCGGTTGCGATTAAGGCGCACTGGGCTGAAGACAAAGCAATACTATTTGGGGAATTCCATGATCGTTCGCACACGATTCGCTATGTTCAATGCGCTGTGGGTTCTTGCGCTGCTGGCGATGGCAATGGGAGTCCGTGCGGAAACGCTGACTCCCGCGCCGGAAGGCACGTTCACCATCGCAGTGATCCCCGACACGCAGCGTTATCTTGGACCGGGCACGGGCAAGGGCGACGAAAGCGGTGCACCACGAAACCCCGCCTTTGACTCGCGCACGTCCTGGCTCGCCGCAAACATCGAGGCCCAGCGGATCGTCTTCATCACCCACACCGGCGATATCGTCGACAAGAACGAAGAACGCCAGTGGAAAGTCGCGCGCGCC
>JAIBAQ010000238.1 GCA_019695095.1 Candidatus Hydrogenedentota bacterium | reverse complement strand
ACCGTGATGACGGACCTAAAGCACTACCCAATTGCGCGAATCGACTCAACGGCACTCGCCGTTCCCTTGCATGTACGACCAACAAACACCAGTATACCTACACTCTGTTCCTGGTTCCACTTTTGCCACTCAAATACCCCTTGTACACCGGATATCCATTACGGATTCGTAATCCCGAATCGTCATAAACCGTTATCTGGCGGTGATATCGTCTTGATGGCCGCCGTAGAACTAACAATCTTCGAATAGGCGGGCCAAGGTCCAGACCTCTCCGGACGCCAGAAGCAGTCTTGGAATGTCGAACGCTAGGGGGAATACATCATGTTCAACACTATTTGCCGCAAATCCTGGGTCAGCCCGTTGACCGCATTCAGTTTTGTAGCCGTCGGCGCAACCGGTACCCTCCTGCTCTTCGGAGTTCACCTGCCCGCCATCAAGGGAATCCACGAATGGCTGGGCCTCTTGTTTGTGATTGCCGGGCTGGTTCACGTGATCCTGAACTGGCGGACCCTGCTGAGTTACCTCACCGCGCCCTCCGCGTTGGCCGCGCTCGCCGTCGTTGTTGTGCTGGGGATTCTCCTGTCCGCCATTCCCGGCGAGGGCCCGGAGCACCGTTTTGGGCCAGGCATGGGGCATCGTGAAGGTGCGGTCTACGGCACCAGCGCAGGCCCCGGTCTCCGCGCGGAATAAACGCGCGGCCCTCGGACTGAATAGCTGGCCGCTCAGTCACTGTACAGAAGAAGTAGCCTGTTTGCGCCCTGCATAGACAGGATGCTAGACTCCGCCTTCATCCAAGCGCCTGACAAGTCCGGGCGCTTGATCGACACACGTTTGACACCCCAACCCTTTACGGAGGTAGAGCATGTCATTGGCACCGCACGGCGGCACCTTAGTGGATCGTTTCCTGACCGGATCGGCTTTGGAAGCCGCCAAGCAGAAGGCGGCGCAATTGCCTCGAATCAAAGTCGATGCATACGCCGCTTTCGATATCGACTGTATCGCAAAAGGTATCTTCAGCCCCCTTACCGGTTTCATGAACGAAGCCGAAGTCCGTGGCGTCTTGGATACCATGCACCTCCGCCCGGGCATACCTTGGTCGATTCCCATTCTCCTTTCCGTGAGCACCGAAGAAGCAGCGAAGTTTGCCATCGGAACGGAAATCGCCATTGAAGATGATGAAGGCGACGTTGTCGCGATTCTGCACCTCGCCGAGAAATTCAGCGTGGACCATCGCGAAATTGCGGAGAAGACCTATCGCACGACCGATGAAGCGCACCCCGGCGTCGCCTATACGCTTCAACTTGGCGACGTGTTTCTGTCCGGCCCGCTGGATGTGCTCAAGGCGCGAACCATCGAGTTTCAGGAGTACAACCTCACGCCGAAAGAAACTCGCGCAGCCTTCGAACACCACGGTTGGAAGCGCATCGTCGCGTTCCAGACACGCAATCCCATCCACCGCGCGCATGAATACCTCACGAAATGCGCCTTGGAAGTGTGCGACGGGCTTCTCATTCACCCGCTCATGGGAACGACTAAGAGCGACGACATCCCCGGCAATGTCCGCATGGAGTGCTACAAGACCATCATCGACCACTACTACCCGAAAGCGCATACCATGCTTTCACTGATGCCCGTGAATATGCGCTATGCGGGGCCGCGTGAAGCCATCATGCACGCGATCATCCGCAAGAATTACGGGTGCACGCACTTCATTGTCGGACGCGACCACGCGGGCGTGGGCAATTATTACGGCACCTACGACGCGCATCACATCTTCCAGGAATTCGACCCGGCGGAGATCGGCATCACGCCGCTCTTCTTCGACCACACGTTCCACTGCAAGACGTGCGGCAACATGGGTTCGATCAAGTCCTGCCCGCACGATAAAGAACACCACGTCTTCTTGAGCGGCACCAAGGTGCGCGAGATGTTGAAGGCCGGAGAGATTCCCCCGGTGGAATTCACGCGACCGGAAGTCGCCAAAGTGCTCATCAAGTGGGCACAAGGCACGGCCTGATGAGTCAATCGCAGGTCAAACGTGTCTTGCTGATAGGACTGGACTGCGCCGCGCCGCAGTTTGTGTTCGGGCCTGGCGCGTTTGACCTGCCCAATCTTCACGCGCTTCAGCGGCGCGGGGGTTGGGGATTGCTGACCAGTTGCCATCCGCCCATCACGGTTCCCGCGTGGGCATGCATGATGTCGGGCAAAGACCCCGGTACGCTCGGCTGCTATGGATTTCGGAATCGCGCGGACTATTCCTACGAGGCATTGGCCACCCACGACGCAACGCACATCGTGGAGCCGCGCGTATGGGATATTCTCTCGCGCCACGGCAAGAAGTCCGTGGTGCTTGGCATGCCGCAGACCTATCCCCCAAGACCTCTGGAGGGATGTTTGGTCTCTGACTTTCTGACTCCGGATGCATCCTGCGACTATACCTATCCCAAGAGCCTTAAGCAGGAGATTGAAGCAAGAGTCGGCGAATACCTCTTCGACGTGAAGGATTTTCGCACCGAAGAGAAAGCCGGCCTTCTCAAGCGCATCTATGCGCTGACGGAAAACCGATTCAAAGTCGCGCGTCACCTATTGCAGACCAAGGAATGGGATTTCTTCGCGATGGTCGAGATGGGCCCAGACCGTCTCCATCACGGATTCTGGAGGTTCTGCGACTCGAAGCATCCGAAATACGTAGCGGGCAATCCGTTCGAGCATGCGTTCCGCGATTACTACCAATTCCTTGACACTCAGATTGGCGAACTCCTTTCCCTGGTCGACGAATCGACCGCTGTTCTCGTCGTGTCCGATCATGGCGCCCAGGCAATGAGAGGCGGCGTCTGCATAAATCAGTGGCTGATGGACCATGGGTACCTGAAACTGAAGACACCGGTCCATACGCCGACTCCGATCGAACAATGCGATATCGATTGGGATAGCACCCGGGCGTGGGCAGCGGGCGGCTACTATGCGCGGCTTATGATTAACGTGAAGGGACGTGAGGCCAAGGGCATCGTGCCTCTGAATGAGTACGAGGCCCTGAGGACCGAACTCAAGGACAAGCTCGAAATCATGGCCGGGCCGGACGGGCAGCCCCTCGGCACCCGGGTCTGCCGTCCCGAAGACCTGTACAAATCGGTAAAAGGCATCCCCCCCGACCTCTTTGTCTATTTCGGCGATCTCGCGTGGCGCGCCATCGGCACCGTCGCCCACGATTCGGTTTTTTCCACCGAGAACGACACCGGACCGGACGACGCCAATCACGATTACCACGGATTGCTCATCATGGACGACGGGGGGGAACGCGCCGGACGCCTCATTCGCGGCAAGTCGATACTGAACGTGGCCCCAACCGTCCTCAGCCTGTTGAACGTGCCCATTCCCGGCGATTTCCAGGCCGGACCGATTGAATGACGAGCCGCTTCGCGTTTTTGGTACAATCCCTCATGCTGCCGGTTAGCGCGTACTGGGGTAACGAAGCGGGAGTTTTGACCATCGCGTGCGCGCACCCAGCTTCCAACAGAACGTTGTTTTGACAGGGTGAAACGGCACGTCTATACAATGAGTACGAGTTACAGTTTTCGGGAGTCCCCAAATCCCTCGAACGGCTCACACACGAGTGAAGCCGGTTGCCTTCCATGCGGCTCGCGGTAAACGCAACTTCTTTCGAGCCCGGATACGACGAGGAAGACGTGTTCCTGCGCAGTCTTCTGGAGGCAATGCGCGCCGTCCAACCCGAAACGAATTTTGTTCTCCTTACAGATGAACACTCTCACGACACGTACGCCGGATGGGAGCGTGTCTATGTGGGCAAACCTGCCCCAGGTTCAAGCGCCGAGTCCGGTCCGCACGAAAAGAACATGGAGCGGGCAGTTCAATTGGCCCATCCGGACCTGGTTCTTAGCCCGCTTCAAACGGCCTTGGACATTCCGGCAAAAGTTCTTGTACCTATTGCGCTCGATTTGGGCTTCCTGGGTACAGGCGGGAAGTTGAGTCAATGGCGCAATCTAAGTATGCAGCGGGAAGCGAAACGAATTTGTTCGCAGCTCAACATCGTGCTCGCCCCCTCGGAGTACATCCGCCAGCAGTTGCTAAGCACTCTTGGAGTGGCCATGAACAAGGTGGTGGTGGCCCATCCTGGAGCGGATTCCGCATACGACGGATCCTACCCTTCCATTGCCGAAGAGCCCTTCCTGATGGCACTCAGCGACACGCGCCACCGTGAGCTGAACGGATTGCTGCGCACAGCGTTTGAGCGGCTGGAACCAGAGATGTCCCACTCGCTTGTCGTGGCCGGGCGCGAGGACGAAAATGAACCCGCGGACTGGGGAGCCAGGGTGCTAAGGGTGTTGTCGTGTCCGCCGGCCTATACGGCGGGATTGCTGCAACATAGCACGGCGTTCATTTGTACCTCATGTCACGAGGGCGCAGCGCTCAACGTATTGCGCGCTATGCGCGCCGGGGCGCGAATCATTGCCCCCCGCGTGGGCGGCATTGCTGAAATCGCAAGCACAGCGGCCATTTACTACAATCACGAAAACGCCGGTTCACTTGTAAGCGCCATAAAGCGATCCTTAACCGAAGACAGATCCGAGCGAACGGGCAACATCGAATACGGCAAGAAACGGTCCACGGAATTCACGTGGGAACGTTGCGCGTGGCGCACGCTCAATGCCCTTAAACGCGTCGGTGCATGAGGTTGAAAGGAAAATGACCGAACAGGAATTGATGCGCGTTCGTATCGCACTTCTTCAGGCCTTTCTCCGCGAACACAATCTAGACGGCATTCTTCTGTCCAGAACCGACAACTTTGCCATGGCCACGGGCGGCCGCCGGAATTACGTGGGAATCGCTTCGGACACGGGGGCTTGTTCGCTCTTCGTGAACAAGAACGGCGACGTGACTCTGATCACCAACAACATTGAAGAACCTCGCATCATGGAGGAAGAGTTGTCCGGTTGCGGATGCACGGCTCACCGATTCTTGTGGTTTGAAGGAAACGCTGCTCAAATCATCGCCAAAGAGTACAGCGGCGCGTTCGTTTCCGATGACGGATCCGTGGGCGACAACGTCAACTCGAAGTTGGCCTACCTTCGCGCGCTGCTGACACCGCTTGAGTTGGAGAAGTACCGCCTGTTGGGCCAACTCGCTGCCGAAGCGATGACTGCCACTTTGTCCGACGTGAAAGCGGGTATGTCTGAGGCTGATATTGCCGCGCGTCTCATAGCGGAAGGTGCGAAGCGACGTTGCCTCGTCCCTGTCTGCCTCGTAGCGGCGGACGCTCGAATCGCGCAGTATCGTCACCCCTTGCCAACCTGCGCGCACCTCGCCAGCGACGCGGTCTCCGAAAACTGCGTTCGCGGATACGTCATGGTGGTGGGTGGGTTCGTACGTGAAGGCCTCACGGTTTCCATCACGCGATTCAAGCGTGTGGGAGACGTCAAAACCGAAATACTCGAAGCGGAGAATCGCATCTGCGGCGTTGATGCCATGTTGCAGGAAGCTTGCGAACCCGGCAAGACCCTCGCAGACGTATTCTCCGTATGCCAGCGCGCTTACCGGGAATTGGGATTCGTGGGTACGGAGTGGCACAACCATCATCAGGGTGGAACAACAGGGTATGCGGGGCGCACCTTCAAAGGGTCGCCGCACGAGATGTTTCCCATACTGGACGAACTGTGGTCGTCGCGCGTCAAAGAAATCGCGGGCATAGACATCGAGTTTGGCCACGCGTTCGCATGGAATCCGTCTGCACCCGGGGTAAAATCGGAAGACACTTTCTTGCTTTACCCCGATGGCACGAAGCAAATCGTTACACTCACGCCTGCTTTTCCGACGATTGACTTGGAGGCCGTTCTGGAGAGGCCGACGCCTGTCGTAAAGTCCGGTTTCCTCGAAGCGTAGACTACCGTTCCAACGCGCGTGCAGGACCAATCGTCAGTTGGGGCCGTTCCGGCATCGTCAACGCGGCGTAAGAATAGAACGGATACACGCTCCATTCGACACACGCAAGTATGTCGGGCAACCCGTCGCCATTCACATCGCCGACATAGGGATGCGGACCATGCGCGGTAATGTTGATTGGCTCACCAAAACAGCACATGGGTTTGGGATCGGCAAAAACGGGATCGGTCTTGGTGCCGCAGTTCCGCAGGAGATGGATGCTGCTCTTGCCACCGTCCATTCCCGATAGACTGTACATAAGGTCCACGAGGCCGTCTTTGTCCCAGTCCACACTCTTGAATGATTCTGTCCAGTGCGCACTTCGACCTACGATCGCGTCGTCGATGGGCCGGCCGTCGGCAAGCGCCAGCGGCCTGTCCTTACGCAAGCGCAGTGCTCCGGATTCGTCTCGATACTGCACGAACAGCGTGAGTTTCCGGGTGGCACCATCGTGCGTTGCCAAGTCCATGAGGCCGTCGCCGTTGAAGTCGGCGAAGGCGGCCCCGGTTCTCCAAAAGAAGGGCTGATTATCCTGGTACGGATAAGGACTGTTCGGGACATTCTTATCACCGGCAAGTCTCGCGGACTCGGCGCGAAGTTCCGCCGAATCCGGGTATCCGTCGCAGATTATCTGGAGTTGCCTGCCAAATTGCGGGCTGGTGCGAGCGCCTTCGTTTCTATACCAGAATATTCGGTTGGTCTCGTTGGGCAGCATAAGGTCCGATAGCCCATCTCCGTCCCAATCCACCAACACCGGGTATGAATATCCCATGTTGTGCCAATTCGAGCCGCCCAGGATTTCATCGCGCAAGACGCGAATGGTACGCCCTTCGGACACGATGGCAACGGGCTCGGCATACCGGGGCCGTGCGCACGTTCCTTCGTTGATCGCGACGCGCGGCCAACCGTATCCACTACCGATAAGCAAGTCCAAGTCATTGTCGCCATCCCAATCACAAAGGTAAGGCCACGCCTGATCACTCAGACTCATGACCGCAGAATCGGAGAGGGCATCACCCGAATATCGAAACTCAACGTTCTCCTCGTCACTCTCGGTGCGCACGAAGACGCTCAGTCGCGTGTACACATTGTGAAAGACAACCAGGCCCGGTTGACCATCGATATCTGTTGCACTCAGAAAGTCGGATCGGCCTGTCGTAATTCCAGGAATTAGCTGCGGCGCTCCGAACCGGGGCGGGATTCCGCCAAGGTTCTTACGCCAGCGCACCACGTAGGACTGTACGTTGCCGCTCCCATCCGGCTCAAGGCAGACGGCATCCTTCAGATCGTCTCCGTCCACGCGACAGAAATCGGGGACCGATCCCGCTTCCAAGAGTTGCGCCTCTCCCGCGACAAACGGCCAGCCCGTCTCGCTGGCATTTGGTATCAGATAGGACCCGGCGATCACGTCTATTTTGCCGTCGCCGTTGAGATCCGTCAGGCGCAGCGAGTTCTGGGCTTTCTCGTCCGGGGGACTGTCAAAGCGCAGTCCCAACACGAAGTCAGGCATGCCGCCGGGTTCACGAGTGCCTGCATTGAGGTAGAACGACACGGTATTTGATGCGTTGGCACGAAGTGCAAAATCAACCAGGCCGTCTCCGTTCACATCTTCGAAATCAGCGAACATGTACCGTGTACTGATCACCTCCGCGGGCGAATCTGCACTCTCCTTCGACCGTACATGAATCAGGTCGCCGAATAGGAGACTCTTGTTAGAGTCAACGCGCGGATAGCACACGGGGCCATCCCACGGCTCGCCCGGTCGATACGCGTAGTTCCAACAACCCACGAGATCGGACAACCCGT
>JAIBAQ010000237.1 GCA_019695095.1 Candidatus Hydrogenedentota bacterium | reverse complement strand
AAAATCTAAAATCCAAAATCCAAAATCCCCGGTGCCATCATGCGCGTGCTAGGCATCGACTCGAGGACTGCCGCGTCCGGTACTGCTACAACGATTTCCTTCTCCACTCTTCTCTTGAATCCAAAATCCAAAATCCAAAATCCAAAATCCCCGGTGCCGTCATGCGCGTGTTAGGCATCGACCCAGGGACCGCCACAACCGGCTATGGCATCGTCGAAGGCAAAGGATCGCGGCTCCGCTACATCGCACACGGGGCAATCACGACGCCCGCAGGCCAGTCCTTCTCAACGCGGCTCAAGACCATCTTCGAGGAAGTCTCGCGCCTGATCCAGCAGCATGCGCCCGACGCCGTCGCCATCGAGAAGATCTACTTCTCGCAAAACGTGACCACGGGTATTGCCGTGGCCCAGGCGCGCGGCGTGATCGCGCTCGCGGCGGAACTGGCGGGCAAACCCATCGGCGAGTTCAGCCCTCTCGAAGTGAAGAACGCCGTCGTCGGATACGGCAAGGCCACCAAGCAACAAGTGCAGGAAATGGTGAAAATCCTCTTGACCCTAGACGCGCGCCCAAAACCCGACGATGCCGCCGACGCGCTGGCACTCGCGATCTGCCAAGTCCACGCCGGTAAATTGCGCAAGATTCAAGGGGAGTGAACCGTAGGATGAAAGGGGACCGACATCATGCCCGTTAACCGGCGACAGTTCTTGGGAGCCGCTTCGCTGGCCGCCGCACACTTGGCCAGCGCTGAATCGCCGCCCATACCCGACACCGTAGATGTCGCGCACTGGACCTTTACTCAGACCGATGCGTCAATCGCCGCCGAGGTTCAGAGTTCTCTACCCGATCGCATGTTCGACATTCATGCCCATTGGTACCGGACTCAGGATCTGGGCAATCCGTGTCCTGAACTTCCTGCACAAGGCCCGGCCACCGTCTCCATGAACGTCTGGAAGGAACACTTGGGACAAGTCACCGGACAGTCTCGGCTTGCTGGCGGTCTATTCTTTCCGTACCCCGTCAAGAACGGAGACGTGGATGCCGGCAATGAATTCCTTGTCGAGCAAGTGCAAGCGGGCGAGTTCGTGCGTGGGCTGGTTGTCGTAACGCCGCAGTCATCGCGTGAAAAGATGGCTGCGTATCTGAAGAATCCTCGCATCCTAGGCTTCAAACCCTATCATGTCTTCGCGTCTGTTCCGCAAACGTTCGATGCCGCCGTGGAAGACTATATCCCCGAATGGGTCTGGGAACTCGCGCACGAGCACGAGTCGATCATCATGCTGCACATTGTGCGAACCGGCGCGCTATCCGATCCCGGAAATCAGCAGAGTCTTCTGAGACTGTGTGCGAAATACCCCGGCGCAAAGCTCGTTCTCGCCCACGCGGGCCGCGGTTTTCACGCGCCCAACACAATCAACGCGCTGCCTGTATTTGCCAAACTCGAGAATGTCTACTTCGATACGGCGGCCGTCTGCGAGCCCGACGCCATGATGGCTATCGTCAAATCATTCGGTGCGCGTCGCTTGTTGTGGGGAAGCGATTTCCCCGTGTCGCAACAACGCGGCAAATGCGTGACCGTGGGCGACGCCTTCTCATGGATATGCCCTCGCCGGATTGACATCGACCCGTCCGCGCCCGCGTGTCATCCTACCTTGGTGGGACTGGAATCGCTGCGCGCGCTCAAATTGGCGGCGCAACTTATGGACTGGTCGCGTCAGGATATCGATGACATTTTCTTCAACAACGCGCTGCGTTTGCTGCGCATTCAGGAGAGTTGAAATGCTGTTGAGTTACATCGTCGTTCTCGCTTCTCTGGCCGCGGCGGACACCGCGCCCGCCGTCTCGCCCGAGCTTCAGGCACGTTCACTTGCCGTGCTGCACGAAGCACTCAAAGAAGGAAAAGTTTGGGTGAAAGTTCATGCCGCCGAGTCGCTGTTGTGGACGGGGCATCCTGAAGGAGTCCGCGATTTGTTTCTGAAGGAAGCCGAGTCTGCTGGAACCTTCTACCGCATCGGAGTCTGGCGCGTGTTGGCTCAGGCCACGTCCAACCCCGACGAACGCAAGGCATATACGGAGAAGATTGCCGCCGTACTGCTCGATCCCAAGGCAGAGGATCGCGCACATGCCGCTGAGACGCTCGGAAAACTGGGATACAGCACCCATGACCCGGAAGTAGTCCGCTTGGCGCAAGTGGAAACCGGTTCCACCTTGCCCTTGATGCGCTGGGTGTTAGCCAACTCCGGAGACGCCAAGGACGAAGCTGCATTAGCGGAACTGCTGGATTCCACGGACGTCGACTCGCGCGGGTGCGCCGCGTATGCATTCCGCTTCTTTAAGAAATTGAGGCCGGAAACCTATGCCAAACTCGCCGCGGCTGCCGCGAAAGAACCCGCGGATTCGTCGCGTTGTGTACTCCTACTAAGCGCGTTGTATTTGCATGCACCCGAATCCGAACGGCCCGCGATTCACGACAAGCTGCTTGCATTCGCCAGTCGCGGTACGACAGAAGACAAACGCGAGGTGTGCGCCGCGTTGGGCCGGTTACCACGTGCCCAGGATCTCCCTGTTTTCGTACCGATCCTCGACGACCCCGATCTCGATGCGCGAGCCGGCGCTGCCGAGGCCATACTGCGCGTGGAGAATTCGACAAAATAGATCCAATTGATGTAGCGAGCCTATCGACGCTCAATTGATCCTTTGCGCTACTATCTGAAAAGGTCTGTGCAAGATTCACGAATTCCCCTGTGTTCTCAGTGATTTGAGAACATTCGTGTTTGATTGATTCCTCCTTTCGTGTAATTCGTTTGATTCGTGGTCAAATCCCAATCCCCGTTCTTTTGTACCCTTTGTACCTCTCTTTTCCTTTCTAAGAGATTGTGTGCATTCCCCGTGGTCCCCGCGCTCCCCGTGGTTTGAAGTTCTCTTCTGATTGATCCTCCTATCGGCGTTCATCGGTGTTTATCGGTGGTTAAGCCACTTTTCAGGAACCCCCACCCGGAAAAAGGTATAGGATAGACGCAGGGGCCTTCGAACCCGCCGCCATGAATGGTGTCAAACGATTCGGGCGAAGTGCGCCCGCGCGAAGATCCCTGTAAATGCGTGTCTCAATCCATGGGAGGGCAGGTCATGAGACAGACGTTGTGGGGCGTAGTGTGCTTGAGCGCAGTTGCCGTGCAGGCGGGATGGGCCGCCGACCCTTCCGTTACCATCTACAACCAGAACTTTGCCGTTGTCCGCCAGACCATCCCACTGACCCTCGAGAAAGGCGTCAACAAGGTCTCCTTCAACGACACAACCACCTTGCTGGAACCCGATTCCGTTATGTTGCGAGACCCCTCGGGAAAATGGGCCCTGCAAATCTTGGAACAGAGTTTCCGCAACGATCCCGTGTCGCAGGAACTGCTTCTATCCATCAACGAAGGACAGACGATTCCGTTCCTGCAAACCATCGGACAGAACCAAACCACTGTTGACGGCAAGATCGTCCGCAGCGGCTACATACCGCAGATCATTCGCGCGCGCAATCCGCAGCAGCAGTATTATCCGCAGCTTACCAATGCCCAGCCTGTGATTGAAGTCGACGGCAAAATTCGTTTCGGCCTGCCCGGGCAGCCTCTGTTTCCAAGCCTCGGTGACGGGACCATCCTGAAACCGACCCTGTCGTGGGTTTTGGACAGCGCCGCTGCCGGAACGCTTGAAGCAGAACTCGGGTATGTCACGAGCGGCATGAGCTGGGAATCGAGCTACAACCTCGTGGCGCCGCAATCGGGCGACACAGTCGATATCGTGGGCTGGGTCACCATTGAGAACATGAGCGGCAAGGTCTTCGAGAACGCCCACATCAAGCTCATGGCCGGAAACGTCAGCAAGATTCAGCCAGGTCCAGATATGAACCGTTATGTGATGGCGGATACCGGAGGCTTCGCTGGGCGTTATGGCGGCGAGCAGGCCGTAACCCAGAAGGCATTCGACGAGTACCACCTCTACACCATCGCGCGTCCGGCCACATTGCGCGACCGCGAAACAAAGCAGGTCGAGTTTGTGCGAGCCAACGGTGTGAAGTCGGAGCGCTTCTACGTCTACGACGGAGCCAAGATTGACGTGAACCAGTACCGAGGCTGGAATCCTCAAAACCTTCTGCAACAGCAGGATTACGGCACCCAGATGAACACGCAGGTCTGGACGATGCGTGAACTGAAGAACACGAAGGACAATGGGCTGGGAATGCCGTTGCCCGCCGGTCGTACGCGTTTCTATCAGCGCGACGACGACGGCCAACTCGAGTTCACGGGAGAGAATGTTATCGCGCACACTCCGAGCGACGAGACGTTGCGCGTCTATACCGGCGACGCCTTCGACCTCGTAGGTGAGCGGAGACAAACCAGCTTCAAAGTCGAGAACCAGCAACGTTGGGTCGACGAGTCGTTTGAGATCAAACTGCGCAATCGCAAGAAGGAAGATACCGAGATCCGCATCGTCGAACACTTGTACCGGTGGAGTACGGCGGAAGTGAAGGAAAGTTCCGACCCGTACAACAAGATGGACAGCCAGACCATTGAGTTCCGCGTGCCGGTGAAGCCGGGCGAAGAGAAGGTAGTCACCTACACCGTCCATTACTCGTGGTAACCGCAACCGATTCCCACCACAAGGAGTTCGGAAAATGCGAAACCACATGCGAATAAGGTGGGCATGGCTTGCCGTTGCCGGAGTCGCGAGTCTGCTCGCTGCCTCTGCGGCTGCCGCCGGAGAAACCTCGCTCACCATCTACAATCAGGGATTTGGTGTCGTGCGGGAACCGATTGCGCTTGACTTGAAGGAAGGCGCCAATCAGGTTCGCTACGACCGCATCACATCCATGCTCGAACCCGATTCCGTGATTCTGCGCGACCTCTCCGGAACCCACGACTTCAAAATTCTGGAGCAAAGTTACCGGGGCGATTCCATCAGCCAAGGCATGCTCCTGTGGCTTAACGAAGGGAACACGCTCGATTTCCTCGTTCAACGCGAAGACGTCTGGAGCGTAGTCTCGGGTAAGGTCATTCGCAGCGGCTATACGCCCGTCGAAGCCACGCGCACGGCATCGTTCGCTTCCGTGTGGTCTCAAGCGCCGCCCGTGCAGCCCATCGTTGAAGTCGACGGAAGACAGCAATTCGAATTGCCGGGTACCCCCCTGTTTCCAAAACTTCCTGACGACTCAGTGCTGAATCCGACACTGAATTGGACCATTTCGAGCGAGGCCGCCGGGCCTTTTGACGCCGAATTGGCCTATGCTTCGTGGGGTCTCGACTGGGAAGCCAGCTACAGCCTGATTCAGTCCGATACTCGCGACGCACTTGACCTCATTGCCTGGGTCACCATGACGAACACGACAGGTCGCGATTTCGAATCCGCGACGGTTAAGCTCATGGCGGGGGGTGTCAGCAAGCTGATTCGCCGAAGCTTCGAAGCACACGACCTTGCCATGACGTATGGAGCACCGATGAGGCAGCGCAGCGCAGTCTATTTCGATTCAGATTTTCGCGCGGAGCCTCAAGTTACGCAGAAGACCTTCGACGAATACCACCTGTACTCGGTTGCGCGGCCAATCACGTTGCATAACAACGAAACCAAGCAAATTGAATTTTCGCGCGCGGTTGACGTTGAGACTTCGCGGTTCTACGTATACAACGGCTCGACAGACGAAGTGCGCAGCTTCAGCGGTGGCCAACCCAACGCGGACCCTGGCTACGGCATTCAATGTAACCAAGCGGTGGTTTCAGCGCTGGAGTTCAAGAATGAAGAGGCAAATCACCTGGGCTTCCCATTGCCCGCGGGCACGGTGCGCCTCTATCGCCGCGATAGCGACGGCGGTCTGCAACTGACGGGCAAGGGGGAACTCAAGCACACCGCACAGGACGAGAAGCTTACGCTCGCTACCGGTGTAGCCTTCGATCTGATTGGCGAACGCAAACGGACGGCGTTCGATGTGAATTGGGAAGCAAAAAGGCTGACCGAATCCTTCGAGATTCGGCTGCGCAGCCAGAAAGCCGCACCGGTGGAAGTCCGCGTCTTCGAGCGCCTCTATCGCGGCGCCAATTGGAGAATCGATACGTACTCGGATCCGTTCCTGCAGAAAGACAGCAGCTCCATCGAATTTCGTGTTCAGGTGAAACCCGGTGTCAAGAAGCTTCTCACCTACACGGTGGCCTACACGTGGTGAAAGAAGACGACGCACCGAGCGTTTCGGGGAGAAGTCCACGATGAAATGGATATCCTTACTGTTGTTCGTTGCGCTGGCGCCCGCCGTGCTTGGTGAAGGCGGCGAAGAACCCTATTTCCTTGACGGCTCGTGCGAACAGGATGCGACCGGACGAATCTGGGGTGTGCCGCGCACGGAAGATGCACCGGGGAAGCTGGCGTACTGGAAGAGCGGCGCGTGGGAATTGGCCGAAATCCCACGCACACCAAACGGAACGGAACCGGCCAATCCGGGCGGATTACAGCGCTTGCATTCGGGCGAAGTGATGGTGGCCTGGAATCTGAGCCAGACCAGGCAGCTTGCCTATACATGCCACCGGGGAGACGATGTGCGCGTGGCCGCAATTATCACTTACCCAGAAAAAGGCCTGGATTCCGTGCTCGTCGATAGCGAGGGAACGGTATGGGCGATGCTGCGGCGTGGTCTGTTCCGAATTCCGGCCGGGGAAGCGCTCGCTGATTTTCCGAAGAAGGCCGTTACCTATTTCTCTATGCTTCAGTACCATGAGTCACCGTATCCTGTGGACGTTGTCGAGGCCAATTACCGGCCGCCGAGTCTGTTCATGGATGCGGCAAACCGCGTGTGGGCCTGGGTCCCCGCGCTTCCGCCGTATGCTTGGGAACCCGGCATGCGGGGTTGTTTTATCGTAGAGGGTGAGACCCCTGTGCATCATCCAACCTTTGAGGGGGTTCCCGATGCGCCGTTCTCCGTTCTTACTCCGAAGGCGGGTACCATCTATTGGCTGGCCGTAGTGGGCCATGGATTGTATGAATTTGACACGGGAAGCCTTCGGGGCACTCCGGTGCCTGAACCAGAGGCCGGTGCCTTCCGCAACATCTATCAAGTTACTGCCGTAAAGGACGATTGGTTCGTGCTTGCCTCTCCGGAGACCGTCGTAGACGATTGGGTCGCACAGCCCGCATCGCTCTGGCGTCTCCACGATGGAGCGTGGCAGCGCGTTCTTACCGGACTGGACCAGTCCCCGTACGCGCTTGCGGAAACAAGCGATGGTCTCTGGGCGGGTTCCGGGAATGGCGGCCTTTGGTTTGTGCCGCGCAGTGGCGATGTACCAGTACGACTCGACTGGCGGCGCGGTTTCGACATGAGCAGTGTGCACCAGCTTTACGCACTGTCTGACGAAACCGTGCTTGCGGTTGTATCGCGGGCCCGCTGGACGTGGAAGCACGAAGTCCGCGAGATGCGATACAGAGACTTTGCCGTTGCGCCACGGGTCGCCACGAATGTCAGTCAGGAACGATTCATCTGTCTGCCGGAATGCGATGCAGAGGGCAGGCTTTGGGCGGTTCGTCTGGAGACTCCCGGAGTCTTAAGCGCATGGGATGGTTCTGCGTGGGCAGAGTATCCACTGCCCGCGGGCGTCGAGCCTCTTGCGCTCGCATACTCGTGTCCCGACGACAAAGGGCGCATCTGGGTTTGGCAGTGGAAGGAATACAAAGGATTCAACTATGACCTCGCGGCAGGTCCGGTCTACATTTTCGACACGAAGACGAAGGAATGGACGAACTACGAGTCCTTTTT
>JAIBAQ010000236.1 GCA_019695095.1 Candidatus Hydrogenedentota bacterium | reverse complement strand
CGCACCAGCGTTATGTCGGCGCTTTGCATGGCAATATCGGTTCCCGTTCCCATCGCGATTCCCACGTTGGCCTGAGAAAGCGCCGGGGCATCGTTGATTCCGTCGCCCGCCATTGCCACGCGGCGGCCTTCGTCCTGCAACGCTTTGATGGCGTCGGCCTTGGCGTCTGGCAAGACCTCGGCGCGGACTTCATCAATGCCTAGCTTCTTCGCGACAACATCCGCAGTGGCCTTGCTATCGCCCGTGAGCATTACCACGCGAAGCCCGACCTCATGAAGCGCTTTTATGGCCTCGGAAGCGGAAGCCTTAATCGGATCGCTGATGCCAATCAACCCGGCGGCGTGTCCGTTGAGCGCGACAATGACGACCGTATGCGCGTCGCGGTGCTGAGTCTGAATGTGTGAAGCCAGAGACTCCAGCGACACGCCTTCCTCTTTCATAAAGGCTTCACTGCCGACGAGAACCCGCTGCCCCTCGACCACCCCCATGACCCCACGCCCTGTGCGCGACGTAAACTCCGCCACTTCGGCGGGCTCGAGATGTTGCACGCGCGCGGCATCGACTATGGCAGCGGCAAGTGGATGCTCGCTGGCCTGCTCGATACCCGCGGCGATGCGAACCACATCGTTTGCCTTGAACCCTCTCGCGGCAATAAGACTGATTACGCGCGGCCGCCCTTCGGTAAGCGTGCCCGTCTTGTCAACCGCAACGGTATCGATCTTCTCGAGCGATTCAAGGGCTTCGGCGTTCTTCACAAGGACTCCGGCCATCGCACCGCGCCCCACACCAACCATAATCGACATGGGAGTGGCAAGTCCGAGCGCGCACGGGCACGCGATAATGAGAACGGAAACGGCGTTAACAAGCGCGTATGCCAATTGCGGTTCGGGGCCAACCAACATCCACACAACAAACGTGACGACCGACGCCACAATGACAGTGGGAACAAAGATTCCGGAGACCACGTCGGCAAGGCGTTGTACGGGGGCCCGGCTGCGCTGCGCTTCGCTCACCATGCGCACAATCTGCGCGAGCAGCGTGTCTGCTCCTACGCGCTCGGCCTGCATAATGAAGCTGCCCTTCCCGTTGACCGTTCCACCGGTAACAAGATCGCCTGGCTTCTTCTCGACGGGCACGGGTTCGCCTGTCAACATCGATTCATCGACGACACTCGCGCCGTCCAGTACAAGACCATCGACGGGTACCCGGTCGCCGGGCCGCACACGGAGCCGGTCGCCCACGCGTACCTCGCTCAGGGGGATATCTTCCTCCTGCCCCTTGCCTCGAACGATGCGCGCTTTGTTGGGCGCCAGGCCAAGGAGTTGCTTGATTGCGCTGGAAGTGCGCGCCCTGGCCTTCAGTTCCAGAACTTGTCCAAGCAGGACCAGCGTGATGATCACAGCGGCGGACTCGAAGTAGACAGGTATCGATCCGCCATGGCCGCGCAGCGAGTGAGGAAATATGGAGGGTATCAACGTAGCCACAATGCTGTAGACAAAGGCGACGCCGGTCCCGAGCGCGATCAGGGTAAACATGTTGAGTCGCATGGACACGACAGACCGCGCCCCGCGCACGAAAAAGGGCCAACCGCAATACAACACAACGGGAGCGGCAAAGAGTAGTTGCACAAAAAGCCACACACGCATAGGTGCGATGGGGGTCAGCAATGCGGCGGGCACCATCTCCGCCATGGCGATCATGAACAGAGGAATCGTGAACCCCACGGCAATCTTGAACCGGCGGGTCATGTCCGCCAACTCCGGGTTCTGTTCCTCCGTCACAATGGTCCGTGGTTCAAGCGTCATGCCACAGATGGGACACGTGCCAGGCACCTCTTCGGCAACCTCGGGGTGCATCGGGCAAGTGTATTCGACGGCGGAGGAAGGCAGCTCAACTGTCTCGGGTTCAAGCGCCATTCCGCAGACCGGGCAGTCACCGGGTCCTTGCTGACGCACACCCGGGCACATCGGGCAGATGTAGTATCGCGTATCCTGCCCCTTTGCTGCTGGCGCCGGCGTGGCAGGCGAGGCGGCATGACCATGACAACACGGTGACTCGCCTTGCGGCGCGCCGACTCGGAAAGAATCGGCGGTAAGGGTACTCTTGGACGGTGAAGTCTTGTTTAAGTACGCAGCAGGATCAGTCGCGAACTTCGTCGCGCACGACGCGCTGCAGAACACATAATCGACCCCCTCATGGGTGTGGCGATGCTTCGCCGTCGCCGGGTCGACCTTCATAGTGCAGACCGGGTCCACCATCAATGTCGAATTGGCGGACACGGCCTCGTTTCCACCGCAACACGCGCGGTCTTCGCTCATCTACATCTCCCAAATACCCCATGACCATCATGCGTCCCACCTGCTTCCCGTATACAGCATGCACTAAAAGCGAGGCAAAGTACATTCTGGAGATAGGTGCGCACCATGCCGCGATTGGCGATTAGGATGTGGTGTACACCATTTGGGCACATTTCGTATGATGCCTCCTGCTATTTCACGACTACATGGAAGGAATTCACCATGATGAATCGATATGCAATTTGGACTGCCATCGCGTTGGTGTTTGCGGTGGCTGTATACGCGGACGAGGCCGCCGCGCCGAAGGAAATGAAGGGTATGCCGTTGGTGTATAGCGATGAATTCGACAGCGGCATCGAGAAGTGGACCATGACCGATCCGGCCGCGTGGAAGGTCGTGGACGACAATGGCAATAAGGCGCTGTCGTTGTATGCCGAGAGCAAGTACGAGCCGCCCGTGCGTTCACCGAAGAACATCGCGCGGATCAAGGATTTGAATGTGGGGGATTGCGTCATCGAAGTGAAGATGAAACAGACGGGCCGGGAGTACGGGCACCGCGACATGTGCATCTTCTTCGGCTACACCGATCCATCTCATTTCTATTATGTGCATCTGGCGACGAAGGCCGATGAACATGCGAATTCGATCTTCCTGGTAAACGGCACGCCTCGGGTGTCCATCGCGCAGGAGCGCACGGGTGGTACGGCGTGGACGGACGCGTACCATACGGTCCGCATAGAGCGGGACACGCAGGTGGGAACGATTCTCGTCTATTTCGACGACATGACCAAGCCGATCATGAAGGCGACCGACAAAACGTTCGCTTCGGGTGGGATAGGGTTTGGATCGTTTGACGATGTGGGCAATATTGACAGCGTCCGGGTTTGGGGCAAAGTGGCTGACAAGAAATAGCCGAATCCGTGAATACACGGGTGTCGCCGTGTGTTCATGATGCAAAGAGAACTGGGGGATCGTTCCTGACACACGGGGACGGTCCCCGTCTCATTTATGGCGCGGTTGTGAATCGACTTGCTACGGAAGGAGCGCGATATGGCGTATACACCGAAGATTCTGGCGTTTGCGGGAAGCCTGCGGAAGGAGTCCTTCAATAAGAGACTCGTGAAGATTGCCATTGCTGGGGCGGAGGCGGCGGGGGCTCAGGTGACCTATATCGATTTGCGGGATTTTCCGTTGCCTGTTTTTGACGAAGACCTCGAAGCTGCCGAGGGAATGCCCGCGAATGGCAGGGCGATCAAAGACATCATGCTTGCGCACGATGGCTGGTTGTTGTCGTGCCCGGAGTACAACAGCTCCATCACGGCGGTGCTCAAGAACACGATAGACTGGGCGTCGCGCCGAGAAGGCAATGAGAAGCCGCTGGAATGTTTCGCGGGGAAGGTCGTCAGCCTGATGAGTGCGTCGCCGGGTGCATTGGGTGGGTTGCGTGGATTGGTGACCGTGCGGTCGCTATTGAGCAATATCCAGATGATCGTGCTGCCGGAGCAGGTTTCCATTCCAGGTGCGGGGGACGCTTTCAATGCTGATGGTTCCCTGAAGGACGAGAAGAAGCAGGCGCAGATCCGGGGATTGGGCGAGAACTTGGCGAGGGTGTTGGCGAAGCTGAAGGGATAAGGTCAGCGACCAAGGAAAGCACACAGTACTCAGCAGCCAAGTCATCAATTCATTGTACCTTGACAGTCCAGCGCTCTTAATTTAGTATCATAGTATAGTGGCCGTCAAGGCTAAAAGGGGGAATATGAGCGCGGAGTCAGGGCAGCTGTCGAGTAGCGGGACGAAACCGAGTGGAATCGAGCGGCGTCCGTGGCTTGTGGTTCCTTTTCTTATACTTGCGTGGCTTATTTGCTCACTTTTGTTACGGGAAATGGAGGCAACTCGGGGCATCCGGCAAGTTGCCATGGCGCTTATTCATTATGTCTCTATTGTTGGGTATCTCTCCTGGCTGCTTCTGCTTAGGACGCGCCATGCGAATGTGACAGAGAGCTTGCCACTAAGGGAGAGGGTTTTGTGCTTTGTGATAACCCTGATGCTGCCGGTATTCGCACATAAGCTGCCTTCCGTCGATCTGCGCCGTATCCGGATCTTGCTGGCGCTTATTATCTTCATGGATGTCGCAATAAGCCTTCGGTTTACGGCGTGAGAGGATTGAGCGGAAGGGTCGTATATGGTCTTAAGCCTAGGACCGACAAAGCACCGTGAGGTTTGATTGGAAATTTGCGAGGGGATCTGCCCGTGAGGCAAATCCCCTCGCGCTAGTTTTGTGCAGCGTCAGACCTTCTTGAAAGCCTGATCGAGGTCGGCGATGAGGTCGTCGAGGTCTTCGATGCCGACGGAGATGCGGATCAGGTTCTGGGTGATGCCCATCTTGGCGCGGAACTCTTCGGGCATGGAGACGTGGGTCATGCTCCACGGGTGCTCAATGAGCGATTCGACGCCGCCGAGCGATTCCGCGAGCGTAAGCAGTTCGACACCGCTCAGCAATCGGAACGCCTCTTCCTGGCCACCCTTCACGCAGAAGCTGAATGTTCCGCCGAAGCCGGTCATCTGTTTCTTCGCCAGGGCGTGCTGCGGGTGGCTTTCGAGGCCGGGATGCAGGACGCGTTCGACCTTGGGATGTTTCTCCAGCCAGCGCGCGATGCCCAGCGCATTCTTGTTGTGTTCTTCCATGCGAATGGCGAGTGTCTTGAGTCCGCGCAAGACGAGGAAGCAATCTTGGGGACCGGCGCAGGAGCCGAGCGCATTCTGCAGGAAGCCGATCTTCTCGCCGAGCGCCTGATCCTTCACGATGACCGCGCCGCCGACCACGTCGGAGTGGCCGTTCATGTACTTAGTCGTCGAGTGCAGCACCACATCCACGCCGAAGTCGAGCGGACGCTGAAAATACGGCGAGAGGAACGTGTTGTCGCACACGGTGACGACGCCCTTCTCTTTCGCTACGTTCGCGACCGCTTCTAGATCGATGAGGTTCATGAGCGGGTTTGTGGGCGTTTCGATCCAGATCATCTTCGTGTTGGGACGAATGGCCTTCCGGATGGCGTCGATATCGCGCAAGTTCACGAAATCGATCGCGACGCCCTTTGGAGCCACCACGGACGTGAGCAAACGGTAGGTGCCGCCGTAAAGGTCGTCGTGGACGATGATATGCGCGCCGGAATCAAGCATGGCGAGGACAGTGGCTTCGGCGGCCATGCCGGTGCCGAAGGCGAACCCGTGGGTGCCGCCTTCAAGGGCGGCAACGCAGTTTTCGAGGGCCTTGCGCGTGGGGTTGCCGCTGCGCGAGTAGTCGAAAGGGCCGGGTTGGTTGACGCCTTTGAAGGCAAACGTCGAGGTCTGGTAGATGGGCGTCATGACCGCGCCAAACGCGGGGTCGGGGCCTTGTCCGGCATGAATCGCCAAGGTCTTGAATCGCATGCTAATCCTCCACATCAATGTTCGGGCGACGTTGGGAAACGGGGCAACTTCGAGGGTCCGCGGATGCGGGCTCAGCCGAAGGGCCTGCCTGGGACAGCCAAATCCTAGGGAAATCCGTCGCCGCGCATAGAAACGTCGGGCGCGCGTCCAGGATTCCCCAAGCAGTGGCTCCTATTATAGGGGGGTGGGGATGCGTACCTCAAACAGGCGGTACACGTGACATCGTTTCAGGACAAAGTTCGGCTCGGGGATTAGATTTCTCGTGCCGCGTATGACTACACTCGTTATGCCAAAGTCTCCGGCAAAAGGGGGATTGAAACGGCAGGGAAGGGGCGCTCCTGCATGATTCAGGTTCACGATTTTCACAAGGCATATGACGGCAAGATCGCTGTCGCGGGCTTGAGCTTTGGGGTTGAACCCGGACAGATACTTGGCATGGTCGGCCCGAACGGGGCTGGGAAGACCACGACGTTGCGCGCGATTTGCGGCGTGATTCCACCGTCGCACGGGCGCATCGCTATCGATGGCTACGATGTTCGCGAGAATCCCGTTGAGGCGAAGCTACGGATTGCCTACGTGCCTGACGATCCGAAAGCGTTCGATGTACTGACGGTGTGGGAGCACATGCGGTACACGGCGAGCGCGTATGGGGTCAAGGATTACACGGCAAAGGCGAATGCGTTGTTGGAACGCTTCGAGCTTACCGAACATCGCGACAAGATGGGAGGCGAACTCTCGCGTGGTATGCGGCAGAAGATGGCCTTGTGCTGCGCTTACCTGCACGATCCGAAGGTCATTCTGCTCGACGAACCCATGACGGGAATCGACCCGCTTGGCATTCGTACGACAAAGCAGAGCATTCGTGAGGAGGCGGCAAAGGGCGCGGCAATCGTGCTGAGTTCGCATTTGCTAGACATTGTCGAAGATTTGTGTACGCACCTGCTTATCCTTCATGAAGGAGAGTGTCTGTTTCTCGGCGCGCTGGATGAAGCCCGTGAACGGTTCCGCACGAGTGAGGGAGAAACCAGCCTCGAAGAAGCGTTTATCAAGGCGACGTCCGCAAAGGGCAGTCCGCCGCCGTTGCCACAAGAATCGGTTGATGAGCATAGGGGGTGATTCCGATGAAACGTGTTCCGCTTTTGAGTGTGGTGTTGGCTTTGGTGGCGCCGATTGCAGTCGCGCAGGAACGCATCGACTGCGCGGGCCAATATGGGGGGCATCTGCAGGGCGTTGTGACCGACAGCGCGGATGGCAATCCGACGGCCATCTTCTGGTCGTTTACGGTGGCTCTGGTTAAAACCGACTTGAAGGGTCAGTTGATCAAGGCTATCGATGTGCCTACGCATCACGGCGATCTCGCATGTCACGAGGGCAAAGTCTACGTGGCCGTGAACCTGAAGCTGTTCAACGAGGAGCCGGGCAAGGCGGACTCGTGGATCTATGTCTACGATGCGAATGACCTTACGCTCTTAACGAAGCATGCCGTGCCGGAAGTCGTGCATGGCGCGGGCGGCGTGGAGTTTCACAACGGACATTTCTTTGTGGTCGGGGGACTTCCTGTCGGTTATACCGAGAACTACGTCTACGAATACGACGCGGATTTCAAATTCGTCAAACGGCACGTAGTTGCCAGCGGCTACACCGATAAGGGAATCCAGACCGTCTCATTTTTCAATGGAGCATGGTGGTTTGGGTGTTACGGCAAGCCGGAGGAACTCCTGAAGGCCGATGAGAACTTTGGTTCTCTCGCCAAATATCAAGAGGACTGGGCGTTGGGGATAGCTCCATTCACCAAGGGAACCTGTATTCGCGGCGTTCATAAGCGCGACGAGAATAAGAAACTCTGGACAGGTGCGGTGCTTGTGGAATCTAATTGCACTCCACTGATGCCAGCGCAGGCCGCGCCTGAGAAATGAGAGTCATCGGCACATTTGCCTTGCTGTGGCGGCTCGAATTCCGCGGCCGGATTCGCTGGCTGCTGAAACAGGCACGCCGTCCGGCAGGCGCCATCATGATTGTGTTCTGGTGCTTGATGGTAGGAATGTGGTTGATTCAGG
>JAIBAQ010000235.1 GCA_019695095.1 Candidatus Hydrogenedentota bacterium | reverse complement strand
CCAACAACACCGTCAAGCACGCCCGCGCCCGCAACGTCGCCATCCGCTTCGTCCGCGACAACGGCACCTGCCACCTCACCATCCGCGACGACGGCGTCGGCTTCGACCCGCGCGACGACTTCGCCGGCCACTTCGGCCTCACCTCCATGCGCGAACGCGCCACCCGCCTCGGCGGCACCCTCGCCGTCGAAAGCGCCCCCGGCACCGGCACCACCGTCAGCGTCCGCGTCCCCGTCCGCGTGTGAGGCCAATGATAGGCTAAACCAATGTGAGCCCTGCAATTTCGGGGCGTCTGTGTTATAGTACGTACGCGACATTCTAGGGCAGTTCCGAGGATATGCTGCTATGCTAGTGCCGAATAAAGAGCACTTCACCAAATCTTACGTTCCAGGTTACATGCAGTGCATGCGCTTTATCGACCTATTTGCTGGTTTGGGGGGGTTCCACTTGGCGCTCCAGCAGTTAGGACATACTTGCGTTTTCGCAAGTGAACTCGATCCGCAATTACGAGCACTCTATCAAACCAATTTTGGGATGGTAGCTGCGGGAGATATCAGGGCTGTAAGAGAAGAGGACATACCAGAACATGATGTGCTATGCGCGGGATTTCCATGCCAACCATTCTCAAAGGCAGGCGAGCAGAATGGCCTTGCAGATCCGAAGTGGGGAGATCTGCTGTACGAAATATTGCGGGTGGTGAAATACCATAAGCCGCGCTTCGTTATGCTGGAGAACGTGCCTAACTTCGCTCGCCACGACCAGGGACGGACGTGGCAGAAAGCGGAGGCATTACTCCAAGCAGCGGGTTACGATATCTGTCACCGTAAACTCTCACCACATCGCTACGGCATCCCTCAAGTGCGTGAGCGTGTATTTATCGTCGGTAGCCGGGATGGTTTAGGTAACTTTGAATGGCCTCAGGAAACTCGTATACCAACTTCGATTTCGAAGGTATTGGACAAGAATCCTCCCGATGCCCGGCGATTATCAGACCAGGTTATTGCGTGTATTGGGGTGTGGCAAGAGTTCGTGGAGCGATTCCCAAAGGATCAGGAATTGCCGTCATTTCCAATCTGGTCGATGGAGTTCGGGGCAACTTATCCTTATGAACTGACGACGCCATTTGCATCAGAGTTAGAAGACCTGCGGCAATTCAAAGGCAACCATGGCCGAGCATTGAGTGGCCTAGCTAAAGATGACTTGATGCAGGCGCTGCCTTCATATGCGAGGACGCCTCAACCACGCTTCCCTGATTGGAAGGTCCAGTTCATTCGCCAGAATCGTGAGTTGTATTCGAAGAACAGGGATTGGATCGATAAGTGGATGACGAAAATCCTGACCTTCCCACCCAGCTTGCAGAAATTCGAGTGGAACTGTAAGGGTGCTGATAGGAACATTTGGAACCTAGTAATCCAGTTTCGGGCATCGGGAGTTCGCGTGAAGCGCCCAACGACCGCGCCATCTCTCGTGGCGATGACCACAACTCAGGTACCGATCATCGCTTGGGAGCAGCGATACATGACGCCAAAGGAATGTGCTCGACTTCAAAGTATGGAGGAACTGAGCGAGTTACCAGCGACACCCACGGCGGCGTACAAGGCACTAGGAAATGCGGTGAATGTTAAGATTGTGAAGATGATCGCTGAGCAACTCTTAGCAGAGAAGTCACCAGCGCCACCAGCCCTGGGCAGCCTGCTGCTTGTGCAAGCAGGGCTTTTCGAGTAATGTGGCGCGAATGGACAATCCCTATTGGGATAAGAGGTTACTATGGCTAGCACAGATCGTGTTAACATACGCCCCGGTGTCAGCATCCTTTCCGTGCTACGCCACCTGAACTATCGGCCATGGTTTGCGATTGCAGAGTTTGTTGATAACGCATTACAGAGCTTTCTGAGCAATCGCGACGAAATTGAGCATTTCGAGGGGCAGGGCTTTCCATTGCTTGTGCAAATCGCCTTCGATCCGGCTGAGGGTGGGCGATTAACGGTCCGAGATAACGCAGCTGGAATCCATGAATCGGACTACGCCAGAGCATTTCGCCCCGCAGAGGTTCCACCTGATCGGGCTGGTCTTTCTGAATTTGGGATGGGAATGAAGAGCGCTGCGTGCTGGTTCGCGCCTCAGTGGGCAGTGCGAACATCAGCGCTTGGTGAGCCATTCGAGCGTGAGGTGGCCTTTGACATTGCAACCATTGTCAAAGATGATCTTGAGGAGTTAGTAGTAACGACAGCGCCAGCCAATAAGAATACCCATTTCACAGAAATTACCCTTACCAATTTGTACAAGATCCCTCAAACACGGACTCTTAGCAAAATTAAGGAGCATCTTGGAAGCATTTACCGCATCTTCATCCACGAGGGGCTACTGGTGCTGAAATTCGATGACCAGCCCTTGACCTATAGCCAACCAAACATTCTCGTGGCACCGCATTATCGTGAGCCTGGCAGTGAGCCAGTGCAGTGGCGCAAAGAGATCGATCTTGATTTGGGCCTGGGTCTTCGGGCACGAGGGTTCGCCGCATTGAGGGAACGTGGCGATGTTTCCCGTGCTGGCTTCGCTCTCTTCCGCCGCAATCGCTTGATTCAGGGTAGTGCTGATGAGGGTTATCGGCCGGAGCAAGTCTTCGGTAAGTCAAATAGCTATGCATTTCAGCGCCTCTTTGGTGAGTTACACCTAGATGGTTTCGATGTGAGTCACACAAAAGATGGTTTTCGGTGGGAAGAGAATGAGGAAGAATTTCTAGCCTTGCTCAAAGAAGAACTTGATAGCAAGCCAATTCGCTTGCTTGATCAAGCGGAGGGCTACCGGTCGAGGCCGAAGCCTGAGGAGTACAGGGTTGGAGCAGAGACGGCTGTGCGACGAACAGCCGATACAATTGTGCGCGAAGTTCCACGTATTTTGGAGCAACAACTCACCGCACCACCCGAACTGAAGACTCCACCGCCGATCCTCATGAAGACTGTAACAGTGGCGGAGCGTATCATAGATGCTGAGTTCCAAGGATGCCATTGGCGAATCGCATTAGAATTGTCTAGCGATCCAAGCATCGATGAGTGGGTGGAGATTTCTGTCCAGCCTGCCGCTCAGTATGATGCTAAAGGCGAGGCGATCTGGCGAGTGGGAGTGCGACTGGCTCTTGCACACCCATTCATGGAGCGATTTGGTGGAACTGACGCTGCCAGAATCGAGCCTCTCCTCCGAGTAGCTGTCGCTGTTGTTCTAGCAGAAGTCACGGCCCGTGCAAGTGGGGTCGGCGGTGCTGGGACAATTCGCCGAAACATTAACGAGTTGCTGCGCGATGCCCTATCGAAAGCCTAAGTGATCCTGTCTAGTACTTGAATTGTTGGAAGAGGACATATGAACGAGAATGCCAAAGTCTCAGGTGCTGAACTAGTCGAATTAATACCGACAGCTGATAGCGACAAGCAGTGGAAACCAACCATTGGGACTGAAACTCTTGCTATGCTCGATCAGGTGCCGATCACAAGCCGACAGACAGTAATGGATGAGGCGTTGGATGTACTTTCTTGGTGTTTGCCGCCTTCCGAAACAGAAGGGAGTCGGACTGGCTTAGTCATCGGCTATGTCCAAAGTGGTAAAACGATGTCCTTTACAACGGTATCAGCACTGGCACACGACAATGGATTTCAGTTGATCATCGTAATTACCGGCACATCGGTGCCTCTATTCAAGCAGTCGAAGGAACGTCTTGTGGAAGACTTAAGGTTGCAAGATCGTGGACGGCCTTGGAAACACTTCGCCAACCCTACGGTTCGTGGAAATGCACGCCGTAGCATCGAGAGTGCTTTGCAGCGATGGAAGGATTCGTCAATTTCCCACATGGAGCGGCAGACTGTACTAATTACGGTAATGAAGCACGGAACTCACTTGGACAACCTAATAAGACTGCTCGCTTCTCTTGATCTACGTGCAGTGCCTACGTTGCTCATTGACGACGAGGCTGATCAAGCTAGCCTGAATAACCTGGTTAAGAAAGGGAAGGAAAGCCCAACCTATCGAAGGATTCTGGAATTACGCACTAACGTGCCGCACCATACATTTCTCCAGTACACCGCAACTCCGCAAGCGCTCTTGCTGATAAACCTGATCGACGTGCTGTCTCCTGGCTTTGGATATGTACTCACTCCTGGCCTTGCATATACGGGTGGCGTAACCTTCTTTGAGGAGCGTCTCGATCTCGTCCGCCGCATTCCTCTGATGGATGTGCCCACAGCCCGCAACAAACTTGAGGAGCCACCCCAGAGCCTACTGGAAGCAATGCGGATTTTCTTCATTGGCGCAGCCGCAGGCTCGATTCTCGGCCCTCCGCCACATAATCGATCAATGATGGTTCACCCTTCAAAGAACACATTAGCGCACGCAGACTACAGCTACTGGGTAAACGCTATTATGCGGCGATGGCAAGGCACTCTTGCACTCGCAGAGACAGACCCAGATCGTCAGGAACTCGTGGTCGAATTCCGCGACTCGTATGACAAACTTGCAACCACAACTGACGCACTGCCGCCATTCAATGTGCTCATCAACATATTGTCGCGCGTAATCCGCGAGACTATTCCTACGACCGTAAATGCCCGTCAAGGACAAACGCCCGAAATCGATTGGAAGCAAGATTACGCTCACCTGCTGATTGGTGGGCAAGCGCTAGATCGCGGCTATACCGTTGAAGGTCTGACGGTAACTTACATGCCGCGTGGCCAAGGTGTGGGCAATGCTGATACTATCCAGCAACGTGCGCGTTGGTTCGGATATAAGGCAGCTTATCTGGGCTTCTGCCGCGTGTATCTCGCCGAGCAGACGTTCCATGCCTATCAAGGTTATGTGGAACATGAGGAAGATGTTCGAGGACAACTACGGCAGCACCTAGCCGCAGGCCGAAGCCTAGATGAATGGAAGCGGCTGTTTCTACTAGACAGTCAGCTTCGGCCAACCCGCCACAACGTCTTAGACCTTGACTATGTTCGTGGTAACTTCGCACGTTCGTGGTTTGAGCCTCGTGCTCCACACTATTCCAAGGAGGCGCTTGAGCAGAATCGTGCGCTCGTCCAGGAGTTCTGCTCAACCTTGCAATTCGCGCCAGATTCCGGCGACGAACGACGCCTTGATGCACATCGCCATCTTGTCGCAATTGACGTTCCGCTTACGGACGTCTATGCTAATTTTCTCACCCCGTTAACAATAACAGGGCCAAACGACTCGCTGCGCTATATGGGGCTCCTGCTCCAAATTCGAAGGTATTTGGAGCAGCACCGAGATGCACCTTGCACTGTCTATCGAATGCGACCAAAGGTAGATAGGCCCATTTATCGTACGGTTGATCAGCAAGGAGAAATACCCGAACTCTTCCAAGGTGCGTATCCTGATAAACGCGGTGAGATCTATCCAGGCGATCGGACAATCCGATCAGAGAGCGCCCTAACGATTCAGATTCATCACTTGGATGAGGTTCGCCAGGACGGCGAAGTCATTGCACTCGATGTCCCAGTGGTCGCCATTTGGATACCACGCGACATGACTGCCGATTGGTTGCTGCAAGATCAAGGGGACGATGCATAGGATACCCCAATGCTTGACTTAAACTCGATATTTGACTCACTAGCAGTACCGACTACAGACAAGTCGGAGGGATTTCGTTTCTCTGCCCTCCCCATTCCAGGACTTGAACGGCACCGTCTAGGTAAGAGTGTGCGAGGCGAGCCAACCCTGCTTATTGCTGTCGCTGATGCAGTAGAGCGGGGGCGACCAGTGCCAATCGCCCTGGAACATCTTGCAATCCAACATGATATGGATTGCCGAATCGCCCGCCCAGATGGATCTGTTGAGAACGGGCAGTTCACTGTTGTTCGCTGTGTAGGTGCTGATCAGGCGCTCTCTTCCTACTTCCTACGAGTTGCCAGCGCCCTTGTTGCCTCTCTTGGCGAAGCTCCACTGCGGGTAGATGTTTCAAAGGCAATTGACGGCTTAGTCGAACTCTTCCGAGCAATGAAAGACCTTCCGCGCAAATCAATTCAGGGACTTTGGGCAGAATTGTTTGTCATCGCCCGCGCTCACGATCCGGGTATGTTGGTGAAAGCATGGCATGCTACACCGGGAGATCGCTATGATTTCAGCCTGGGGCTTCAACGTGTCGAAGTCAAGAGTACCGCCAGTAGGCTACGGCGGCACTACTTCACAATCGAGCAGCTACATCCACCGCGTGATACTGTGCTGGTCGTGGTCTCGCTGTTTGTTGAGCGCGCCGGTGCCGGGCTTTCAATCGTCGATCTAGTCGATGAAATACGGAGCCACTTGTCCGGCGATGTTGATTTAGCGCATTGGGTTGATCGAGTAGTAGCACTTACGCTAGGGGAAGACTGGAGGTTAGCGGAGGATGAACGATTTGACAATGCACTAGCACAGAGTTCTCTGGCTTGTTATGAACCAGTTGCTATTCCTCGACTTGATGCTGCTGTACCACTTGGGGTCAGTGAGGTACGATTTCGCTCCGATCTTACGAACATTCCTTCAATTCCGGTCGGCAGCCTGCGATCAGCAGATGGTTTGATTAGGGCGCTAATGCCGCGCAGGAGAGCAGGTTAGATGGTTCAGAGGCTATTCTAGTGCCACGCGCTCATCGACTGGCATTCTCGAATCTTGAACTATGAACCTTTTCGCCATTCGTCACTCATCATTCAACGTCAGCCCGATCATCTCCATCAACTTCAGCGCATTCGTCGAGGTGGCGATCCCCGGCCGCAGGTGGTAATCGAACGTCATCGTCGTCCCCTCCGGCCCGCTCGCGAACTGCTCGGTGAAGTGGACCGTCCGCGCCGCCTCCGCCAGCGGCGACGCATCCGCCAGATTGAGATCGTGCGTCGAGACCGCCCCGATCGCCCCGCAGCGCACCAGGTGCCCGATGATCCGGCGCGCGGCGATCTGCCGCTCGGCCGTATTCGTCCCCTGCAACATCTCATCGAGCAGATAGCAGAGGCGCGGCCCATCGCCCGACGGCGTCGCCCGCGCCGCATCCACGATCGCCTTCAGCCGCCGCAACTCCGCCAGATAGTACGAGACCCCCTGCGCCAGCGAATCCTCGATCCGCATGCTCGTCCAGAGCGCCACCGGCGGCAACCGCAACGCCGCCGCGCAGACCGGCCCCCCCGCCCCCGCCAGCACCAGATTCGTCCCGATCGCGCGCAGCAGCGTGCTCTTCCCCGACATATTCGAGCCGGTGACCAGCAGGAAACTCCCCGGCGGCCCCACCGCCACATCGTTCGCCACCCGCGCCTCGTCCGCCAGCAGCGGATGCCCCAGCGCACTCGCCTCAATCGCCGCCGCCGCCGGATCGATCTCCGGCATCGTCCAGTCCGGCTGCGCGTGGGCCAGCCCCGCCAGCCCCGCCAGCGCCTCGATCTCCCCCAACGCCTCCAGCCAGCGCCGGGCGAGCTTGCCCGCATCCCGCTGCCACCGCTCCAGCCCCGCCAGCGTATGCAGATCCCACAGGCACAGCCGCTGCAACAGCCCGTGCGACCCCGATTCCGGCGGGATCACGAACTGCCCCAGCCACGCCAGCCGCTTCATCTGCCGATACGCCGACATCTCCCCCGCCGAGAGGTCGGCCTGCAACCGCGCCAGCAATGGCGCGTCGAACTCCACCCCATCCAGCACCGCGAACGACGCGGCGAAGTGCTGCAAACTCCGCTGCTGCGCCGAAATCGTCGCCAGCAACGCCATCGTGCGCTTGCCATGCACCCGCCAGATAATCTCGATCAGCAGCAAGCAAATCAGATAGAGCGGAAACGTCACAATCCCGGTCA
>JAIBAQ010000234.1 GCA_019695095.1 Candidatus Hydrogenedentota bacterium | reverse complement strand
TCGAACCACTCGAAGTCGTAGATCTTGAACAATATCAGGATGATCGCAAGGTAGCCGATGAAAGGAACGTACGAAAGCGCGGCGATTCCCAATGCGACGGGAAGGATCACGATGAGGTTGGCGATAAGAGTCTCGTTGGGCATCCGGTTGGCCCACGTCAGATACATGAAGATTCCGATGTAGTAGCTGATAAACGCGGTGAATAGTGAGATGGCAAACAATGCCCGCGCGTGGGCCGGAGTCGCCTCGACGACCGGTTCGCCTTCAACCACTGGTTCAGAAGTATCGCCGCCCGCGTGGAATGCCCCGCGCTCGGGAACCTCAAAACCCTGAGTCACCCAGTAGTAGGCCGCCACCGCAAGAACCAAGACGGCACCCACAAGAGCAACCTTACGCATGAAGTCTTCGTCGATGGTAATCCGCTTATACCAGGGAACGTCTTCCGCTTCCGCAATCACGACGCTGGGCGCGGCAGGCGGAAGATCCACTTCGACCGGATCGATCTTGAGGCTCTCCACCGGCTCGATGAACCCCGTTATCGACTGTTCTTCGGGTTTGATCGCCTGATTGCTGCAGATGTGGCAGACAACCCCCGCCGAAGTCCGGTAGCGATCCCAGTCGCCGCGAAAAGCGCGCCCGCACCGCGCACAGTGTCGTCCAGGGTCGCGAACGGGCGCTTCCTGCACCGGCGCGGAGAAGGGAGACTCGACAGGTTGTTCCACGACAGGGGTCTTGACTTCATTGGCGCGTGGAATGTCCGCGTCGATTGGACGCGCGTTCTTATAGTTGACGGTGAGCTGCTTACCGCAGCCGGGACAGGCATTGGTCATGCCTATCGCAAATTCAGACACGACGATGCGGTGTCCGCATGCACACGTCACTTCAAGATCCACGCCTATACCCCCTCAGAAGCTCTTCCATCAGCATTTTAACCCGGTGTCCTATGGCGCACAAACACTTCTCTCCGCGCCTAGTCATTGCCCCGCACGGAATTGCTTTGTATTCCTTCGTAAGATAGGCTAAACGTTTTGGAGGTTTACGCAACATGGAATTCGTACGCAATCACAAGATTATCACCGGAGTCGTCATCGTCCTGCTGTGTGTCGGGGGTTGCCTGGGACACCGCATGAAGGGGCCGTACCGGAGCTACAAACTCGACCTCGCGCTTCCCGCACCCGGCGAGTCCGTGACGCCGGGCACATTAGAAGTGGGAGTCGCCATACGCAATATCACGCCCGATCTCAGTCTCTACGATACGTGGACCGATGCCGACAACAACGGCAAGTTCGATGAGTCGAAGGGCGACACGTGGCAAGACACGAACGGCAACGGAAAGATGGATCTGGTGTGGATGGCCGGATTCTCGAACAACCGCCCCGCCAAAGGCGTTCACGACAGCCTGTGGGCGCGCGCCGTCGCTTTTCGCAACAACGGCGTGACGGTGGTCATGGTCACGTTGGACAGTATCGGCATCTTCCAAGAGAAGTACATCAAGGTGCGCGAGTCCATCGACCCGAGCCTTGGCGTGGATCACGTCATCTTCTCTTGCCTGCACAACCACGAAGCCCCGGACACGATGGGCATTTGGAGCTATTCGCCGATTCGCCCCAAGTTCGACAAGACGTACATGTCCTTCGTGCAGATTTCGTGCAAGGACGCCATTGAGGAAGCGGTCCGCAATCTTGAGCCTGCCGACATGATCCTCGCCGAAGAGGAGATCAAGCCGGAGGGATTCGTGGATGACAGCCGCCAACCCATCGTCTACGACTTGAAAGTATGCTGCGCGCGATTCGTGAAGCACGGCACCGACGAGACCATCGGCACGATGATCTCGTGGGGCAACCATGTGGAAACCCTCGGCGGAGGCAACTCGCTCCTCACGTCGGATTTCGCGCACTACCTCCGCCAAAGCGTGGAGAGTGGCGTGAGCAATCCCAACGGTATCGAAGGTCTCGGTGGCAAGTGCCTCTATTTCCAAGGCATGGTGGGCGGGCTCATGACGCAGCTCCACACCACGGTTCCCCATCGGGACGGCCAGCGGAAGTTCGAGGAGGCGTCATTCGATAAGGCGGAAGCCCTCGGCGACAACCTCGCGTTGGTGGTCATAAAGGCACTCAAAGGCGAGAAGGCCATCAAACAGGAAAACCCGAAAGTGGCCGTCGTCGCCAAGACCTTCTTCGCGCCGCTGGAGGGAACGTTCAACTACGCCATCATGCTGGGCCTTATTCACCCGGGCTGGTACTGGGGCAAGGCGCGCACGGAAGTAAACGCCGTCCGAATCGGTGACTTGGAGATTCTGACCATTCCCGGCGAACTCTATCCCGAAATCGCCGAAGGCGGCATCGAATCGCCCGAAGGCGCCGACTATCCCGGCGAACCCGTCGAAGTGCCACCGCTGCGCAAGGAGATGCGCGGCAAGGTCAACATGATCTTCAACCTGGCCAACGACGAGATTGGCTACATCATCCCCAAGACGCAGTGGGACACGAAACCGCCGTACGCGTACGGCAGAACCGACGATCCGCAATACGGCGAAGAGAATTCCGGGGGGCCAAACGTAGCAGCCGCGATTCACCGCGAATCCATGGCGGTCCTGCAACGCTTGCACGAAATTACGCCGTAGTCCGCATTCCGCTTCAGAAGCAAAACGAAAGGGGACACCATGAGACTTCGATACGTGGGTATGCTTATCGTCGCAATCACGGCGGCGTTGTGGCCGGCGTGGGCGCAGGAGGGCGCTGTCACGCTGTATGTTGCCGCAAACGGCAACGATCAATGGTCGGGAACGCTGGCGGTACCGAATACGGGACGCTACGACGGACCGTTTGCGACTATCACCGCCGCGCGCAACGCGATTCGCGGCATGAAGAAAGACGGCGTACTGCCGGGACCGGTCACCGTGCTCGTGCGCGAAGGCGAATACCGCATCACGGAGCCTATTGTATTCACGCCCGAGGATTCGGGGACGCGCGCCACGCCGATCGTGTACGCGGCGTATCCCGGCGAGAAACCCGTGCTCAGCGGGGGCTCGCCCATCGCCGGATGGAAGCAGGATGGCAATCTCTGGACGGTCCAGTTGCCGGAAGTCGCCGAGGGCAAATGGTATTTCAGCGCGTTGTGGGCGGATGGCGACTACCGCTGGCGCGCGCGCACTCCTAACGACGGATTCCTCCGCACGGCCGGCAAGGCGACGGCGCCCGAAGGAGCAACGGAAGACGAGAAGAAAGACCTCGCCAAGCGCGCGTTTGTGTTCAACGAGGGAGACATCCAGCATTGGGAAAACCTCGACGATGTGAATCTTATCGCGTACCTCTCGTGGGACGTTGCCCAGAATCGCATCGCGTCGATCGATGACGCCAATCGTGTCGTCACGTTCAAGCAAGCCGCCAACTGGCCGTACGAGAATTGGGGCGCCAAGCAGCGGTACATCGTTGAGAACATTCGCGAGGGACTCGACGCGCCCGGCGAATGGTATCTGGACCGCAAGAGCGGCGTTCTCTCGTATATGCCCAAAGAAGGCGAATCGATCGAGAAGACCACTCTCACGGCGCCTCGCGCCACGAACCTCGTGAAGTTCGACGGCAAGGCAGCGGAAGGCAAGTACGTCGAGTTTGTCACCTTGAGCGGAATCGCGTTCAACCACACGGAGTACACAATACCGGCAGAAGGATTGCCCGACTATCAGGCGGCCTTCCCTGTGTCCGGAGCGATTGATGCCTTCGGCGCGCGCTACTGCACCATCGAGAATTGCGAAGTCGCGCACATCGCCAACTACGCCATCTGGCTCCATGCCGGCTGCCAGAACAATCTCGTCCAGCGGAACCACCTGCACGACCTCGGCGCGGGCGGCGTGCGAATTGGCGAAGGCGGCAGCCCCGCTTCGGAAGCAGAGGCGGCGTCACACAACGTCGTCGACAACAATTGGATTCACGATGGCGGCAAGATCCATCCCGCCGCGGTCGGCGTGTGGATTGGCCGCAGTTCATACAATCGCGTATCGCACAACGAAATCAGCGACCTCTATTACACGGGCGTGTCGTTGGGCTGGTCGTGGGGCTACGATGCGAGTTCTGCCAACCACAACATCATCGAGTACAACCACATTCACAACCTGGGCAAGTACGTGCTGAGCGACATGGGCGGCATCTACTCGCTCGGTATCTCGCCCGGATCGATCGAGCGCGGCAACCACATCCACCACGTGTATTCGTATTCATACGGCGGATGGGGACTGTACACGGACGAGGGCAGTTCCGACATGCTGCTGGAAGGAAACCTCGTGCACGACACGAAGTCCGGCGGATTCCATCAGCACTATGGCAAGGAAAACCGGGTGCGCAACAACATCTTCGCGTTTGCAACCGAGGAAGAGATTATCCGGACACGCGAAGAGGAGCACCTTTCGTTTTTCTTTGAGCGGAACATCGTCCTCATCGACAACGGGAGGTTGCTGGGCAGCAACTGGACCAACAACAACTACCGCAACGACTACAACTGCTATTGGGACATGTCCAATCCGGAGTTGAAGTTCAAAGACAAATCCTTGGCCGAATGGCAAGCGTTGGGACAAGACACGCACTCCGTCATTGCAGACCCGCTGTTTGAGAATGCGTGGGCGCGCGACTTCCGGTTGCGGTCGGATTCCCCGGCTATCAAGCAGCTCGGATTTGTACCTATCGATGCAACGCAGGCAGGTCTCTACGGCGATCCCGCGTGGGTCGATGGCCCCAAACAAATCACTCGCGCACCGTACGGTCCGCCGGCGGAGTAACGGCAATCTCACAAACCATGCGACTCACCGGCGTTTGATGACGCCGGTGAGTTATGAGGATCAGGTGCGAAACACTTGATACGCAAGTATGGGCAATCCCGGGATTTCACAGCGGGTTCCATTGTTCCTGGAAGATACTTCGACATGGATGCCCAGGATGAACAGGATGAACTCCCAGCATTTTGGGGTCCGTGTATTCCTGGCAGAGAGTCCCGCTTCACGACTTCATGCAAGTCAAGCCCGCCCGGGATGCCGACAGGTGTGTCGGCGGAGACCGGGCGCTACGGAATGCAGGATACCTTTCTGGCAATCGGTGTGCATCGGGGTTAATCGGTGGTCAAATTCTTCTTCCGGGCCTCGCGGTGGTTCGTGGCCGCGAGTATCGGCGTCGACGACGGAATTCCTGCCATCTCCTTGCGGCTTTGCACCTTTGCGCCTTTGCGTTGACTTCCTTTCTTCTTGCTTCTTGTGCCTACTTGCCGTGCTTCCGAGAAACTCACATGGTTCGCGGTCATAGTCTATTGCGCGTTTGCTTGGATGTGCTGCGCCACGACAGAGACCACGGTTATCCTGCGCCGCGCTCGGCGAGCGCTGCGCTACTGAATCGCAGCCGAGGGCGGCTGCGCCACACGGATTGCCGGGGAACGCCCGGCACGGAGACCGGGCGCTACGGAATGCAGGATACCTTTCTGGCAATCGGTGTGCATCGGGGTTAATCGGTGGTTGAGTTGCGTTGCTTGCGGCTCCCCATTCGTGTGATTCGTTTCATTCGTGGCTGGAATGGCCTCTGTGGCGCGGCCAGCTCTCGGCTGCGATTGATCGAAAAGAATTGGGGGCCTTCCGGAAGAGTGTCCGAAGGCCCCCAAATAGTCTCTGCGATCTTCGCTACTGGGCTGCGGGTGCGGGTGCTGGGGCGGGCGCTTCAGCAGGAGCAGGAGCAGGCGTCTCAGCCGGTGCTGCATCGGCCGCTGGCGCCGGCGCGGGCGTCTCAGCAGGCGTTGTCGCTTCCACGGGCGCGGCTTCGGTTGGCGCCGCCGGGGCTGCCGCGTCCGAAGCGGGCGCATTCGCGTTACCCGCTGCTTCTTCCGGTTTCTCGGCTTCGGATTCCGAGTCCGTACCCAATACACGCGCCAGCACGGTTTGATCGATTTCGTAAGGATGCTGGTCGCGCAGATACATCAGATAGTCATCGATACGCTTGCCTTGTTCCTGACGGAGAAGCGTCTGCGCGATGCGTTCCTTCTCTTTCGGGAAATCATTCTTCCACGCATCCTCGCTGGGCGGCGTCTTCGCGATTAGTTCCAGGAAGTACGCGCTGCCAATCATGTCCATGACAGGCCCGACAAACGCGCCAGGCTCTTTCTCTCCCAACGCGGCATAGACCTCACGCGGGTTCCACAGCGGTCCGGAACGGAAATCATATCCCTGCACTTTGAATCCCTGGAGCGTCTTGATCTCGACTTCCAGGTCGGGAAATGCCGATTGGATCTCGGCGATGGACTTCGCCTTCTCCGCAACCTGCTGGGAGATCTCCGCCTTCTGCTTCTGGAACTCTTCCGATCGCTGAATGCTGGCCGTTACATCCTTGACCACGGTATCGCGCACGTTCTCAAGCGGCTGCGGAATGGCCGGATCGAACTGGGTAATCTTGGCAATGTAGATGTTGCGCTGCGCGGGCACCGGCGCGGAGATATCGTTGAGTGCATACTGCGCCAACCCGGTTCGGAACAACCGCGTGTCTTCCAGCGGAACGTTTTCTATGTTCAGCGACTCGATGCTGAAAGGACCCGAGTCTTTCACTTCCAGGCCCAGTTCCTTGGCGGCAGCGGCAAGGTCTCCGGTTTCCTTGGCCTTGGTGGCCAGTTGTTCCGCTTTCGCTTCCTGGGCTTTCCGCTCTTCGTCGCTCATCTGCGGACGAAGCAGGATCTCACTCACGCGAATGTCCCGTTGTCCCGCCACTTCGCTCGTTCGCTCTTCCATTACTTTGTAAATCGCGTAGCCGCCCGGCGCTTCCACAACATCACTCACATCGCCGACCTTCAACGCAAAGAGCCCCTTGCGATGCTGCGGCGTCGTCAGCATGTCCGTGATCCAACCGGCATCGCCGCCGCGATCCCTGTCCGGGCCTTCGCTGAACTGCGTAGCGAGTTTGGCAAAGTCCTCACCGTCGCGCGCGCGCTTCACCAACTGGTCAGCCAGTTCGGGCTTGGGTGGAATGACGGAGACGGCCGCAAACGTGGCATGGCGGACTTCCGGCAAGGCGTACTGTTTCGCGTTGTCCTGATATTGCTTGGCGATCTGCTCCTCGGTGGGAACAATCTTCGGGGTCACGGTCGCGTAGCGAATATCCAGCGACGTCTGCTCTTCTTCGAACTGCTTCTTTACTTCCGCTTCCGGCACGCGCGCACCCGCCTGGATACGCTCGATCAGCAACGAACGGCCGATCTGCTCTTGCACCATTTCGTAGAAGCCGTTCCAATTGATGTCGCGGCGGGACACCGTTTCATTCCAGAGTTTCGCATCGAAGTTGCCGTTCGCGTCGCGAAATTCGGGCATCTCCTTCAGTTGCTCCTCAAGGAACTCCTTCGAAAGCACGACGCCTTCTTGAGCGGTCGCTTGCGCTATCAGTACGTTACTGACCAGCCCCTCGACCACGCGCAGCACGGTGCCGTCGGCCATCAGATCCTGTAGCGAGACCTCCTGACCGTATTGGCTTCTCCGCTTCTGCTCCTGACGCAACGCATCGCGGAATTGCTCGGCCGAAATCGGCGTCCCTTCCACTACGGCGATGTTGTCGGATGTTTTGGTCGCGCGCGATTTGTTCGATCCGCTGCCTGCCGAGCCGCCCCACCAAACGAAGGTCGCGATGATCGGCACGAGAAAGAGCCCCAAGATCAAGCGCCTCTTGCGGCGCATCAAGTCTTGCATCAGGTGAAGCATGCTACTAAGGTCCTCCGAAACGCACAGTCATGCACTTGGTTCACGGATAGAATAGATGGCGCTTGCCCATCCACAGAACCCAAGGAGCCTAGCATACGCACGCAAAACCCCGCAACTTGGCGGCCTTTGCACTTGGCGCCCTTTGCGCTCATGAACGTGTTCAGAGTAAGCACAAGACGAGTGCTGCGATTCCCAGGGGGG
>JAIBAQ010000233.1 GCA_019695095.1 Candidatus Hydrogenedentota bacterium | reverse complement strand
TCGTCTTTGAGACGGTCGATGTGGTGGTCGAGCGCATAGTTGGCGGCTGCGGCGAGGACGCCAACTTGGCGCATGCCGCCGCCGAGCATCTTGCGGTAGCGGTGGGCGTGGTCGATGGTGGTGCGGTCGCCGGCGAGGATGGAGCCGACGGGCGCGCCGAGTCCTTTGGAGAAGCAGAACGAAACCGTGTCGCAGTGGGCGGCGTATTCGGCTGCGCTGACGCCGGTTTCGACGACGGCGTGAAAGAGCCGTGCGCCATCGCAGTGGAGCCGCATGCCGCGCTCGTGGACCGATGCGCCGATAGCCGTGACCGTTTCGATTGGGTAGATGGCGCCGCCGCCGCGATTGGTCGTGTTTTCGATAGCGACGAGCGTGGTCTGGGAAAAGTGGTGGTCGTCGCTTTGGACGATGGCGTCCGTGACATCGACGGGGGAGAGGATGCCGAAGTCGCCGCAAAGCGTTTTCGTCATGACACCCGCAACCATGCCGAGTCCGCCGGATTCGTAGTTGAAGGGGTGCGCGTCGCGGTGAAGGATGACGGTGTCGCCAGGGCGCGTCTGCGCGACCACGGCCAGCAGATTGGCCATCGTGCCGCTGGGCACGAAGAGGGCCGCTTCCTTGCCGAGCATTTTGGCGACGCGCTGCTGCAACGCGTTCACCGTCGGGTCCTCGCCGAACACATCGTCGCCGACTTCCGCATGGGCCATGGCTTCCCGCATGCCGGACGCGGGCCGGGTGACGGTATCGCTGCGAAGATCGACGGGCGTCATGCGGACTTCTGCTCCATGCGCGTCAACTTTTCGAGGTAGATGTGCAACGCCGCGATATCCGTGGCGCGAACACCGGGAACGCGTCCCGCTTGCCCGAAATTGATCGGTCGGACCTGGTTGAGTCGCTCCATGCTCTCGCGCGGGATGCCGGGTACGGTGCGGAAATCGAAGCCTTCCGGAATGGGGCGCAGTTCCGAAGCGCGCATGCGTTCGATGTCGCGTTCCTGGCGCTCGATGTAGCCCGCGTATTTGGTTTCGATTTCGACCTGCTCGCCTTCTTCGAAGGTGAGTGGTTCGGGCGGCGGCGAAAGTTGCCAGACTTCTTCAATCGTGAGTTCCGGCCTGCTCAGCAGTCGCGACACCGGTTGCGGTTCGTTCATGGGCACGAGGCCGCGCGCGGCAAGGAATCCGTTAACCTCCTGCGTTGGCGAAAGGACCGTGCTCTTCAGGCGCATGATCTCGCCGCGGATGCGGTCGTACTTGATGCGCGTTTGCTCGACATAGTCATCACTTGCGATACCGTACTTGGCGAGGCGATGGTCGGCGTTGTCATGGCGCAGCAGGAGGCGGTATTCGGCGCGCGAAGTGAATAGACGGTAGGGTTCAAGAACGCCTTTTGTTACAAGGTCGTCGACCAACACGCCGATATAGGCTCTACTGCGTGAAATGTAGAGCGGTTCCTGTCCGCGCAACGCGCGGATGGCGTTCAAGGCCGCGTAAAGACCCTGTCCTGCCGCTTCCTCATAGCCCGATGTGCCGTTGATTTGTCCCGCGTGGTAAAGGCCACGCACGCGTTTTGTTTCGAGCGTCGGCTTCAGTTCCGTGGGTTGCACAAAGTCATACTCGACGGCGTAGCCGTAGCGCACCACTTCGGCATGCTCGAGGCCGGGGATGGTGTGGAGCATGGCGAGTTGAACATCTTCCGGCAGGCTGGTCGAGAGACCGTTGACGTACACTTCGGGCGTATTCAGCCCTTCCGGTTCCAGGAAGATGCGATGTTGATTCTTGTCCGCGAACCGAAAGACCTTGTCCTCGATACTGGGGCAATACCGGGTGCCCGTCGCCCCGATCTTCCCCGTGAACATGGGCGAGCGGTCGAGGTTTGCTCGAATAATGTCGTGCGTGCGCTCATTCGTGGACGTGAGCCAACACATGATCTTGTTGGGACTGAAGCCTTCGATGGGCGTTGAAAACGAGAAGGGCCGCGGGCGAACGTCGCCGGGCTGTTCGATGAGGGCATCGTAGTCAATCGAATCGCAGTGCAGCCGCGCACAGGTTCCGGTCTTCTGACGGTTAACCTGGAATCCGAGGCGCTTATAGGTTTCCGACAACGCTTGAGCGGGCATTTCGCCTGCCCGTCCACCGGGGACATCGCGCATTCCGTAATGAAGCTTGGCCCCAAGGAAGGTTCCGGTACACACGATGACGGCGCGCGTGGAGATTTCCTCGCCGCCCGAGACGATCACCCCGGCTATGGCTCCGTCGTAAATGACGAAGTCTTCCACGGCGGTGGACATCAGCGAGAGGTTTTCCTGCAGCTCACAAACCCGTTGCATGTCCTTTTGATACGCTTCACGGTCGGCCTGGGCGCGCGGCGAATGGACGGCCGGGCCTTTGGAACTGTTGAGCATCTTGTACTGGATGCCGGTACGGTCAATGCAGCGCCCCATTTCGCCGCCGAGGGCGTCAACCTCGCGGACGACCTGACCCTTTGCTATCCCGCCGATGGCCGGGTTGCAGCTCATTTTGCCGATGGTGTTGACGTCGAGTGTAGTCATGAGGGTGCGGAAGCCGCTTCGCGCGCACGCGAGCGCGGCCTCAATGCCGGCGTGTCCGGCTCCAACTACGATTACGTCAACGTCTCGGGTCATGGTGTGTGGCTTAGGGTTGTCATTGCGATTTAGGACAATATCCGGGGTGCGAAAGTCTATCAGATGGGTAAGAGACCCGCAAATCGTCACAAGGAAGTGTTGCCGTTCTTCAGTAGCGCCTGGCTTCCACGGCGGGCGTCCCCTGGCTTGCACCGGTCGCTACAGAATCAAGATTTCCGAGAATCAGGGACAGACCCGTCTTCGCTCCCTGCGGTCGCTTCGCTTGGGTCAGTCCCCGAGTTCCGCTCCGGGTCTTTGTAGACGGATTCGGCGAAGGCGCGGAGGGGTGTGTTTTTGGCGAAGGCTTCGGGCGGGATTTTGCCTTCGCGGAGATCGTGGAAGTAGCCCTGGAGAAACTCGGCGTGTCTCCTTAGGTGTTCGTTTTCTTGTTTGAGGACCGCAAGCTCGCTGTCGTCGTAGTCGCCGGGTTGGGGCGGCAGGTGAAGATTGCCGAGGATGCGGGCGGCGAGTTCTTCGGAGACGGTGTGTTTTGCGGGCCGGTAGGATGCGAGGACGCGGTCGCGTTCGGTCTCGGCGAGGCGTTCGTCGAGGTAGATGACGTTGTCGAAGGCATCGGCCATTTCTACGTCGCGGCCTTGGGATGCGGCTTCAATGGACTGGCGCAAGTAGGCCTTGGCGTGAAGCGGTTCGGATTCGGGGTCGAGTTGGGCGGCAACGAGGGAGTCGGGGTCGACGGCGGTGTCGTGTTGGGCGCGTTGGGCGTGGCGAGTAACGCCTTCGAGTACGGGGGGCGCCCCTGCGTGTTTTTGACGGGGCAAGGGGGTATACCCGGGCGTCTGGAGCACTTTCAGGGCAGCGCGGAATTCGCGCATGAGGCGGAAGAAGGCGTTGAGCGTACTCGAGTTAGGCGCTTGGGAAATGTAGGGAGCGCAGCTGTTCTCTTGGGACTCGCTGGACAGTGCGAACGGGTCTAGGGTCTGGGGTTTAGGGTCTGGAAGAGAAGAGCCCCGAACTGAATGGGCGCCGCCTGAAGTGTCGCCGAAGAGGTTCGTGTTTGTGAGTTGGACGGCGGCGGCGTTGATGAGAACTTGGAGCAGTGCGACGTTGTGTGCGACGTGGGTGCCGATGGGGTTTGGGTAGGGCTGGGATTCGACGACAGCGAGGGCGTCGGTGAGCATGGTGTTGTATTCGGTGAGTTGGTAGGGGCAGAGGGGTGCGGACGAACACCGGCCAACACCGACTGACACGGACGGGGACACGGACGAAAACACGGACGAAGTGGACGAAGTGGACGCAGTGGACGGGGAATAGGACGGATTGGTCGGATCTGACTGATAGGACTGATCGTGGTTCGCGTTGGTGCAGGGGCAGTTCTTCCAGTGTGGACAGTTGGGCGCGCAGGTGCGCAGGCGGCGTGTGTAGAGTCCGTGGATGACGCCGTTGCGGTTGCCGCGTGGTGCGCCGGTCAGAACGAGGCCGCCGTGGAATTGGCAGCGACCGGATGAGTGATCAGATGTGTTCGTGCAGGGAGTGCCGTCGGGGAGGCGTGCTCCACAGATGCGGCGGTTGAGTTGGGTTTCGCTGGCGTCAATGGTGGCGATCCATTCGGCGGACCAGGTGCGTGCACAGGGGGTGCCGGCCTGGGTGGTTGTGAAAGCGGGTTTTCTTGGCATGGTTGTAATCTCCTCGTATATATGCGCGAGTTCGTTGCACTGGGAGGAGGGAAAAGAGGCTGTGAAGAGAAGTCTTAGCGGTCGTCAGCCGACAAGTGTGTCATCGGAGTGGCGCGTGGATTGTCGAGAGAATATTCTGAAGACGGAGAGAATCCGGATCACGTTGGTGCCTGTTTTCAGTTCTGTTTCTAAAAACATACCTCTTTCCGACTGGCGAAGCGACCCGAATGAACGTCGTTCTGTAATTGGGAACAAGTAGGGTCCTCAATGAGAACTTGATTAGCAGAAGTCTCATGTGCTGGACTCAAGTAATCAAGTGATTGTCTAATTGGGGTATTGGCATCCGTCGGCGTCTACCGCTCAGTCTGGTTGGAGGTGTACAAACTCATGTCCGCGATTCTTGGGATTAATAGGCTGCAAGATACGCAGCTCTTTAAGCGGCTACAGAGCCTGGAAAGCGATAGCCCGGAAGGGCAGATAGCAAAACAGATGACAGGTGTTCTTCCGTCCCTGTGCGATAAAGCAATGGCTCGAATGAAGGCGATGCCCGGTCTGCACCCCCAGTTTACATTGCACGACGCGACCCATTTACTGCGAGTCACAGAAATTGCCGGCATGGTTCTAGGCAAGACAGTTGATTCGCTAAGTTCTGTGGAAATCGCATTGCTCATTCTTGCAGCTCATTATCACGACCAAGGTATGGTTCTCGATCGTGATGCATTCGAGGATCTAGTGGCATCAGATGAATACAAGTTGCATTGCGAGCAATGGAGGATTGAGCATCCGAACTTTCGGGAAACCGAAGTTCATTTGGCAGACCAGAACTTGTCTGCCGACGAGAGAACACGATTAGCTGCAAAGATCGCAGATCTACTGCAGGCTATGACCGCTGATTTTGTGCGACTGCGACACGCGGATTTCTCCGCTGAATATATCAGAGGACATTTAGGTAAGGAAGTGCAGCTGGAAGTATACGGAGTGAATATTTCGGACATGCTTGCAAATATATGCTTATCGCATGTCATGGAACCTAAAGCTGTCAAATCCGAGGCCAATCTGCCAATAGACGGACGCTTTGGGAGAATTCGAGTAAACGCTCGATTTCTCGCTTTGGTACTGCGGCTCGCGGATATTCTTGACTTTGATCGAGAGCGAACCCCCGATGCGATATACAGAACAATACACTTCACGAGTCCTGTGAGCATATCAGAATGGGAGAAGCACCGCAGTGTCCAGGGGTGGGTCATCAACTCAGGACAGATTCAGTTTCACATGTCTTTTGACCATCCAATCTATCAAAAAACCGCATCCCTTTTTATGGACAGTATAGATGTGGAGCTGCTAAATGCGTGGGAAACAGTGAGGACATTCCCTGCTGCGGACGGAATCGCAGATGTTTATACGCTTTCTCTTCCGCTACGTGCAGACCGCTCTAAGATGGGTCCCAAAGATAACGCGTATGTTTGGCACGATCTAGAGTTCTCATTATCCCGTGACGAGGTTGTCAAACTACTTATGACTGAGAATCTATACGATCGGCCCAACCTGTGCATAAGGGAATTGTTGCAGAACTCCCTCGATGCGCTCAGATATCGATCCGCGTTGCGCCGTGCTGATGGGGCGACATTGACGAATGCAATAGTCGAATTTGAACATGGAGTTGATTCAGACGGCTACGAATTCCTGCAATGTCGCGACAACGGAATTGGAATGGATGAAGAGATCATTACTCAGTTTCTCACAAAAGTCGGTCGCAGCTACTATCGTTCTCCGATATTTGAACGCGAACGTGTTCGTTTTCGCATGCATGGAGTGGATTTCGATCCTTGTTCGCAATTCGGTATTGGTTTCATGTCATGTTTCATGCTTGCAGACCGTATCCTAATCACAACCAAACGTGACTATGGCCTAGCACGTGGCCACGGTAAAGGAATCGACGTTGAAATCAGTGGCTTGGCTGGCACAATTGTCATAAAGGAAAGGTTGGGCGAAACCCCTGTAGGGTCCACTGTGCGCTTGGCGATGCGTAAGAGGCCCGCGTGGTTTGACGAGTTGGAGGACAAAGTTCACCTATTGAGTGTCATCGAAGGCATCACAATTGCAGCTGAGTTTCCCGTTGCTGCGAAATGCAGCATCCCAGAAATTGCTGGAGAGATCCGAATTGCGCCAGAAATTGCAGAGTGCTGGAGAAGATGGGCGAAATCTCACGGGGTACGAGAGATTGTTCTTTCACAGTCGTTTCGCGATTTCCACGATGATTTGCAGGGAAAGGTACAAGAGGTTTTCGTATGTAGTGCCCGTGGAAAGCTCTGCTTGTCTGATTCGCGCGCTAGGTGGAGGCCGCCTAACAAAAGAGAGGAACACTCAACTTTTGTATTCGGTGGTGCAAAGATAGACTCGAGGGGTCTGATGCACGGAGGGAGAGTAAGCCTGGATGGGATTCTGGTTGGCGGATATCCTGGTCGAAGTGAACCAAGAACTGACTTAGGGCATTACAGTGTCCCCGTCCATAGTTCGTCGCCATTCATAATGGACGTTAGAGGAGCACTTAAGCCCGAAATTACGCCAGCGCGTACGCCCCCGATTAGGTCTTTCAGAAGATCTGTGGGATGGTGGCGGCTTCAAGGACTTGTGGACAAGGCAACTGGCCGCATATGGGAGCAAGTTCTTCAAAGACCCGAGATTGTCGACTCCCCACTGCTATTCTGGCAGCTGGTCGCGATCTACGGTTTCTGGCCACTGCAGCTCCGCGCAGACGTTGTGTGGGATCGTGTAACCGTGCCACTACTAGACGGACGGAAAATAGGAAGTTGGCTAAAGCTCTCTGAACTCGATGGAATATCCACGTGTGAAGAGAGCGAGGAGTATCTTTCGCTGTGGACAAAGACAGGGCACAGGATTGGATTTGATCAGAGAATTCTAAAATGGTCACGGGCGAGATTTAATGCCCTGGAATCCAAACTCCGTTCCCTCGTCCTCTCGTCATGTCTGGTCAAGGTAAATGCTAGACAAATTGTATTCATTCCCCAAGCACCGAACGCCCCCTTTGACACACTCGATGAGCGGAGACTCAAGTCTGAGCACGGTTCTAGTGTCTTGGCGCTCCCCTATAGCACGAAGGAGTCTCGCACAATTTGCGCTACGAATCTCGTCGAAACCGTAAATTCCGGCCATCCGTTGGTACAGCTGGCGCTGAAATCAGATCTGAGTGCAAATACAAGTGAAGTTGCTGAGTTCGCAAGGTTTGCGTGTTTCTGTTTGAGCGACACAAGGACTCACATATCTCTTGAAAATCACAAAGTGTCTAATTGGATGGCTTCGCTTGGACGAAGCTATATGCGAGTTAACTGGGACCGTTATGGAGAGGACCTAGCGGCACCATATACGGTCGTCTATATGAATGCAGGCCGGATCAGGACGCGAGTCATCGGTCATTCAGATTTCGAGGCGTGGGCACGTGTTAGGCGTGTGCGCGACTAACCTGACGAAGCCTTGCATTCCGGTAGCGCCGCGGTCGATGACCGCGGCGTGGTGTAGGCCGCAGGTTACGGACAACGTGTGGCATAAGGTGTCCTGACCAATACTTGAGTTGACAGTATCCCTTTGGCGTTGGTTACGTTTTCAGTTCGTTATGCCGCGGGTTCCGCCGCTGCCGCCGCCTCCGACGAGCTATCCGTAGGGCCCATTCTCGGCGGC
>JAIBAQ010000232.1 GCA_019695095.1 Candidatus Hydrogenedentota bacterium | reverse complement strand
TCAGAGAGGCTCTTGGCCTCCTCTCCATCGAGGGGCCTAGTCTCGGAATCGTTCGATTCTTTCTGCCTAACCGACGGTTTTGGCGGATCATCGGACCGTGACGCAACGGTATCGTTCGCAACCGTCTTGGGCTCATCTGCCGGTTTTGAGACTTCAGGGGTCTTGGCGCTTTCGGGGGCTTTCGCCACAACGATGCGTTCCGGTTCGGCAGGCTTTTCCGGAGAGGGAGCCTTCTTTGGGGTTTCCTTTTCCACAGGAACGGGGGCCTGCGCCTGCGCCGGTTCAGGAGCCTTCGCCGTCTTGGCTGGAGGCTCCGGGGTTTTGGCGGGTGTCTCCGGCTTCTGAGCGAATCGCGGAGACGACGACGCCGGCGGCTCAGGTATAGCCACGGCCTGCTCAGTAACGACCAGTTCTTTGGTCTCAGGCGCGACAACCGCAGGCGATTGCGCCGGGGCGGGAGGCGTCACCGGGACAGGGACAGTCGCTAGAGCCTGTACCGAAGCCGGAGCAGCAGCCGTAGCTTGGACTTGGGGAGTTGCCGGTGCTTGTGGATGCCGTACGGCTCCTGCGGCTGGCTTCGATTCCGTCTTTGCGGGTTTCGCAGCGGCAGAGGGAGACCGCTGAACCGTGGAGGTCTGCTTCGCTGGCATCACCGAAGCCACACGCGCAGGCTGCGCGGCGGTTTGCGGTGCGCCCGTGCTCGTTTTCGCACCTTGGGCGATGAGCAGCGAAATGCCAACAGACAACATGACCATGCAGACGCCAATCGCTACAGCGCCGATGGCAAGTTTGGTTGGGGTCAAGGTGATGGTTCGTGGGCCGCGTCGCTCGGGTCCGCTTAACAAATCGCGCGTCGTGCCCGGAGAGTAACTCGGAGGGGTCGGTTGACCGCTCTTTTTGTCGCGTTCGAGTTCGAGCTTCTTCAGCGCGTCGAGAATGGAACTCACGGCCCAGCGCCCTCCACAGCATCCGGGTCTGCCGGAACCAGGGGCAGGCCACCATTCGACGGAGCCGTGACCGCCCTGCCCGATTCATCCTGCGACACAACAGGCGGATTGGGAGCGGGCTTTTCCGCAGGCTGCGGGGCGCTCGGAGGCGCAGGCGGTGGAACGTCCTCAACCTTTACCGAAGCCTGGGCCGCTGGGTCGGGCATCGGTGTGGCAGGCGAAGGTTCGGGAGTGTTTTTCGGTTGGGGCGCGGGCGCTTCCGAACTGGGTGCCACCGGAGCGGGTTCGGGTGCGGCAGGGGCAGGTGCCGGTGCCGGTGCCGGTGCAGGCTCCTGAGCGGGCGCGGGCGCGGGCGCGGGCGCGGGCGCTGGTGCAGGTACAGGCTCTTGTGCCGGCGGAGCAGATTGAGGCTCAACGGCTGTCGGCGTCTGCGAAACAGCCGGCTCAGGTTGCTTGGAAGATGCCACCATCGATTCAGGAGGATCCATGGGCAGAATCGGAGGCGGAAGCTGGCGAAGGTCCGGAGTATTGAAACCCGGCATCCAACTGTAAAGGACCATTCGAGTCTGGCGTCCCGCGGTACCGTCCGCAACGATACCGGTATCGGCTTGTAGGCGCGCGACGGCGTCGGCAGTGGCTTTGTCGTAGACACCATTCGGGACTTTGTCTATACGGCCGACGGCGCGTAGTTGCGTCTGAAGCACCTGAACGTCTTCGCCCGACATGCTCGGTTTGAGAATGGGGGCTTCGGGAGCGGGATCGCGCCAGAGAATGATGGCCTCGTTCTTGTAGTAATGGGCGAGTTCGTCGCGGGGAATGAGCGTTGTAGAGGTCATGCCAGTAGTCACGCGGTATTCGTCGAATTCGGTGCCGACGATGGCACACCAGATCGCTTGTTTGTTTCCATGCAGACGCACCATCACGGGCAGATTGATGACGTCGATTTGGTCGAAGGTCAGCGGAAGAACTTCGCACGCAAGGCGGTAGTCCTTTGCGAACTGCTCAATGGACTCCACGGAGTCGCCTTTAGGATATTGCAGAATGGCCATGTTCCACGCGCCCAACACGCCGACAACCGCCGCGTTGAGGCCCAGGCGCGGTTGAATCCGATCCAGCATCCCCGCGAAGGTCGGATCGTATTCTTCCACCGACGGAGGTTCGACACTTACCGGTGCGACGGTCTCGGCATCGGGAGTCGCGCTGGCCTGTAGGGCTTCAGAACCCGAAGCGGGCGACGTAGGATCGACGGCGCGCGCTTCTGCCGTCTGCGAAGACACAGGCGAAACGGCATCTGCCCGCCAGGGGACGTCCGCCTCTTCTGTGGGAGCATCTTCCGTCACGATGGGACGCGCCGGCAGGCGGTCCACAATGTATTTGCCGCCCACCAAGAGCGCCAGAATGACCACGACGATAGTGGAATTCGGGATCAGCATGCGCAGCCACGGGGAGCGCGCTCGCTTGGGCATTTCACCCTGAATTTCGCGCACGGCCTGCTTGATGATGTCCGGCGTGATGTCGTGTGTGTCGCGCGTGTAACCGATGAGGAGGGCTCGGTCACATACGGCATTGATCACGCGCGGCGTACCCGCGGAGTGCTTGAACACCTGCCGGACGGCGGCGGGCGTGAAGTGAATGCTGCGCCTGCCGCCTGCGACCCGGAGACGGTGCGAAATGTACTGATGCGTCTCCACACGGTCGAGCGGTTTCAGGTGGTACCGGGCCGTGATGCGTTGATTGAGTTGGCGCAGCTCTTCCAAAGACAGATGCTTCATCAACTCCGGTTGTCCGATGAGGACGATTTGCAGGAGTTTTCGCGATTCAGTCTCCAGGTTGGAGAGCAGACGTATCTGTTCCAAGACGCTCGGGGTCAGATTCTGCGCCTCATCAATGACGAGCACGCAATTCTTACCTTTGGCATTGCGTTCAAGAAGATAGGCGTTCAGTTCGTCTATCAGCCCCTTGACGGAATCGGCCTTGGAAGGAATCCCGAAATCCTCGTTTATCTTGCGGAGCAACTCATCGGGAGAGAGGTACGGATTGAAGATGAAGGCCACTTCCGTATTGGGGTCGAGCTGGTTCAGCAAGGTTCGGCAGATGGTGGTCTTGCCCGTGCCGATTTCACCCGTGACCATAATGAACCCGCTACGATTCTTAATGCCGTACAGGAGATGAGCAAAAGCCTCTTTGTGCTTGTCACCGAGGTAGATGAATTTGGGATCGGGCGTGAGATTAAAAGGCTTCTCACGGAGACCGTAAAACGCTTCGTACATACCACCCTCGCCGCGTGGGGTAACGCAACGGACGCACCTGGAAATAGTTGACGTATGAGGATAACAGGTCGCATGGGGTGAGTCAATGCGCGGGCATACGTAAGCGTAGCAATAAGTGCTAATTATGCGGTTTGGCGTAGGGGCGGAATCGCGTGGGAACGGAGTGCGATGAAGCAGAAAAAACAGCGTTGGATGCGAGGTCGAAGCATCGGTCCATCTACGGATCGATCAGGAGATCAAGACCGCCGCATGGCTACTGCTACGCGGCTGTGTTGAGCAGGGTCTCCAGCATACGGTCGGCAACGGTGATGACGCGAGCGGCGGCTTCGAAGGCCCTTTGATACTGGATCAACCCCGCGACTTCCTCGTCGAGGTTGACGCCGGAGACTTCCTGGCGGCGCCGGTCAATGTCATTGACGAATTGGGTCGTCACGTCCAATTGCTGCGTATTTGACCGGGAGTCTACGCCCAATCCGGTCACAATGGACTGGTAGAACTCGTCAAACGTCGACGAGTCAGAGTCCAGCACAAGGGCCGTGCGCAGGTTGGCCATGTCGAGGGCGGCGGAGTTGTCGCCGGTATTGAGCACATCGGAACTGTACGCCGAGGTGAGCCAGTTCGGGTTGTCGAGGATATCCTGACTGACGGCGATAGACCGCGCGTCGGTTCCCGTGAACAGCCCATTGACGCCCAAAGCGGCCAATGCCCCGGACGTGTCGTTGGCAAACGAGAACGTGTACGGAGACGTTGTGCCCAAGCTCAGCGTTTCGCCGGAAACCGATGCCGAGAAGTTGGGGATGGCGTTCAGGTCTGCGGCGAGGCTGTTGAGAGTGCTTGCATTCGTAATGGTGATCGTCGTGGTTGTCGGCGTCCCAGCGCCGTCATACACGATTACGTCGAAAGTGCCTGGTGTCAGCGTGAACGGAAGCCCCGCGGATACCAGCGGGTCGGTGGCAGCAGACACGAGGTTGGTGCTCGATAAAGTCCCAGATAGGTTCTCGATGCCGTTTCCTTGACTGTGAATGCGATTGATTTGGTAAATCAATGCTGCGGCCAATTCGTCGATCTGGGCATCCTGTTCAACGAGAACTTGATCACGAATGGTGATGGCGCCGTAGATTTCACCATCACGCACTTCGACGAGGGAATTGTCATCGGCAAACCGAAGTTCGACCAAATCTTGACGTTCCGGATCGAGGCCGGCATTGCGAAATGCAATCACCTCGCGCGCGCCTTTGGTATCTACGAGGATTTGACTGCCAATAATGACGTTAATCTGGCCGCTTGAGTCTTCGCGCGTGGTGATATTGATGAGGCGCGAAAGTTCATCCAGGAGAACCTGCCGCTCGTCTCGCAGGTCGTTGGCGGGCTGGCCAAACCCTTCGGTGTCGCGGATTTGCACGTTTAGCGCGGCAATTTGCGTGGCCAGAGAGTTCACTTCCGGTACAAGGTTTTTCACTTCTTCGTTGGCGTTTGTGCGTAGCTGGTCGAACCGTGAGATCAAGTCGTTCAAACTTGAGGCGACCGACGAGGCTTCCGTCAGAAAAGCTTCGCGGACCGATGCCGACTCGACGTTGTTGGCGAAATCGTTCAGGGCGTCGAAGAAGTCGGTGAGGCGCGTGCCAAACCCGTTGTCTGTAGGCTCGAGGTAGGAGTCCTCGATCAACGTGAAGTACTGGGCGCGCACTTCCGCGAACCCCAATGCCGGGGACTGCCGGACGTAAGCCTCGTCAAGGAACGTGTCGCGTATCCGGGCAATTGTCTCAATGCCTACGCCGCGGCCGATAGCGCCCTCGGATGTGAATATGGGGGACCGTTCGGCAAGTTCGACGCGCTGCCTGGAATACCCCGTCCTATTGACGTTGGCAATATTGTGTCCGGCGGTGTCAAGTTGCAGTTGCGCTGCATGCAATCCCGACCGTCCGATATCAAGTGCGCTGAATAGGGTACCCACGGACACCTCCTGTATCTACCACTGCCTGGTCGCCACGCTTCCATGCGCAGCCACAGAACGGCTTACCAAGCGGGAGAGCAACCCGTGTTCCTATTATCGGCGGGAATCGCAAGTCCCTTTAGCAGTTAGAATTGTGAGAAGATCCGACCTAAGACGTGACGTTCGGTGAGGAAATCCTTGCCCGACAAGGGCAAAAGCTGCCGGGGCAGGATGCACACAGGGACATCCTGGGGAACGGAGTCTGTAGGTACTTACCGCGTCGACAACTACTCCACAAACTGAACATTGAGATCGAGCGTGACCTCAAGCGGCTTTTCGGGGGCCGTGAGTACGTTCTGCACACGATAAGGCAGACTCACCTGCTTCGTACCGGCCGCCACGCCGCCCTCGCCTTTCAGCAGCATCATGACGGTCTTGCCTGCGGGGAGATGAAGTGTTTGCGGATAGGTGAATCCTTCCCCCTTTGACGTGGCTTCCAGATCGTACGAGCACGCGGAGGCATTGTGGATGCCGACCATATACTCGCCTTTCCCCTTCAGCACGGCATCGCGGTCGCGCACCGACACGGCCAGATTGAAGAGGGGTTTGACCCATTGCTCCTCGCCGAGCAGCTTGTCGTCACTGAAGGCCACCGTCCGCCGCGCGAGAAGGGCCTCCTTTATGGCAGGCTCCGACTTTTCAGTTGCAAATACCAGGGTCATGGTGCGGTGTTGTCCGATGTGATAGTCGTAGAGGTCATCGATTGGCCGGTGAATGTCGGTGTTACCCAAGATGGTCAGATTCTTCTCGATGCCCCACTTGAACGCCGTGGGATAGAATTCGCCGGCATTGAACGGTTCGATGCCCTTCATCCATCCCTTCTCAAGATATCCCTGCTGAATCTCTCCCCACGTGCTTTCGCCCTTGCGCTTCCATTCGGGGTGGTTCCAGAACACAAAGGCGCCCTGCTCGTTGGCAATGCGAATGGCGTCCTGTTCGTTGTCCACGTTTAGGGCGTTCGCGTCAGTAATGAAAAGCGCGTTGAAATGCCCGTGGGGTTCATCGCGCGTGATCTCCGAGGCCTTGATGAGAATCATATGCAACTTGTCGGCGAAAGGCTTGGCCACTTCGTAGGATCGATTCAGATTGGTGGTCACGTCCTCTTTGTGAGGCAGATACTCGATGTGGTCGGAAATGGCCATGACATCGAGTCCGTTTCGCCACGCTTCCTCAACGCGCACCGTTGGCCAAACAAGCCCATCCGAGAATACGGTGTGGATATGGAAGTCGCATTTCAGCGTCTGGTAGCCGGGTAAGTCTGGAAATTGAACTTCCGCGCGTTCCGCGGCGTACGCCTGCAAGACAGCGCACAGACAGAAACAGGCAAAAAGAACAGACTGTAGGAATCGCGGGAACATGGTACCCCCTTGCCGCGGAGAAGATGTGGCGAACCAACTACCGCGCACTTACTGCTTGTTCCCCGAACGCGCGCCGCGACACGAACGATGCAGGGTTTGCTTGCGCAAGCGTCACGGTAAGCATACTGAGATTGAAGAGTTATTTCGAGCCTGCTGGCGGCGCCTGCCGTCCTGTTGGGCATACTCCCGGCCTCGCCGTGACGTTTCCGTATTGTCCGAATTGGGTTGTTCATCCACGGCGTGTACTATGTGCGCATTCCACAGAAGGAGATTCGCATGATTGGCCTGCCGCTTCTATTTGCCGTGATGTCTGCTACCGGCACGAACGTGCTCGTAAATCCAACCTTTTCAGACGGTATAACCGGCTGGACCAATACCGTGCCGGCTATCTCGATGACCGCTGGGCAAGAGGACGGGAAAACGGTTGCGCACATTTCTGTACCTGCCGATGCCGAAGTGGGTTATCCGGCTTTGATGCAAGTGATTGATGCAAAACCGGGCGACCTGTTGGAGGCGCGCGGGGAAGCAAAAGGCGTCGGCGTCACCAACGGCGCGGGCGCGTATATGAGTATCGATTACTTCGATGCCGAAGGGAAACGCATCACGTTCTCGCAGTCGGGACAGGCACGCCCTCAGGGGCAGTGGATAAACCTCGCCATCGACACGATTGTGCCGCCGGGTGCGGTGCGGACGCGTCTGTGCTTGCTGCTCAATGGGCGTGGCGACGCCTATTTCGCGAACGTGAGCTTGGCGCGCACGCCGGGTGTGGTCGGAGAGCCGCCCACAGGTCCGGTGGCGATCACCGTTACGGACCGCGTAGCGTGTGCGTCGCTCATCGGATTTGGCGCGGAAGACGACGGCTGGTTCTACAACGAAGTGAACAAATCCCATGGCGTGACGGAAGAAGATTATGCGCTGCGGGAAGAACGCATCACCTGGATGGACCCCGACTACATACGCATGTTCTTCTGGTACAAGGATTGGAATCCGAGCGGCGATTGGGAGACATTCGATTTCGAGACGCCGAACATGCAGAGTCACTACCGTTCGCTCGATCTCTATCAGAAGCTCGGGGCGCGGGTGAATGTGACCGGTGTGGAGTGGGGCGTAAAGGACCCGTATGGCGACCCCGTGAAAGCTGGGCGCGCGATTGGCGCCTTGCTGGAGCACCTGACCAAGGTCAAGGGCTATACCTGCGTGCGTGACTGGACCCTGACCAACGAACCCAACGGTTACTTCGTGGGATCGGGATATACCTTCGAGCGCTATCGCGAAATACACGCGCAGGTCAAGCAGGAAATCGCCCGGCGAGGCCTTGCGGTAGGAATTGTGGGCAGTGACGACACAAACGGCGGCGTCACGTGGTTTGAACAGTGTGTGACAGACCCCGCCTATTTCGGGCTGACGGACTATTACGCATCGCATCG
>JAIBAQ010000231.1 GCA_019695095.1 Candidatus Hydrogenedentota bacterium | reverse complement strand
GACACCCCATGAGTTGAAATAGAAGTGTGGTTGCGAAAATCAAACTGATAGCTACTTGGTTGCGGCGTAGAAAGCTCACTAAATCCCCCTTGAACGGACCGGTCCTGTTAAATGCTCCCCCTGAAACCGCCTCCAGAGCACGAATGCGTCTGGAGACAACACGTAGTATACCACAATCAGTCGGCGTATAGCCCGAAATTTCCGCCGACTATATAGAGTAATATCGGAAAAGCGCTATTTACGCATTTATATCGTCAATCTGTCGCGTCCCGGGACTGATGTGCGCGGTCTATTGGCGCACGACGCTATGTCGTCTGGCAGGTGAGGCAGCCGCCTAGATTAAAGCGCCATAGGGCCAATGGTAGATCGAGGTTCTTCAGGATGCGCGGAATCACGCATTGATGTAATGTAACGCTATACCGATAGTGTAGCATACGGAGAGACTTGAGCGTTCAAGCGTCCAAGCGTCCAATCGCCATCGATCTGCCGAACCAGGCGGGTTTGTTGCCGTGTATGTGCGTATTTTTCCACTTGTAGTCCGCGAGCACCGACATGACTCGAACTCCACCTGCACCCAACGGCACGACCTGTCGGTCCCAGGAATCTTCAATTCGAGCGTAGTGCGCGGCAAAGAAGGATTGAATGTCGGCTATTGCTTTGAAAGCGCCTCGGTGATGGCGGCAGTGCCAAGTGCTTCTGCGCTGAATTCATTTAACGGAAAGACGCCAAGGCGTGCGCGAGACGGCGGCGTATGCACGCATTGAGCCCTGAGATGTGGAGCCGATTTCTTCCTTTTGCCAGATCCCCGGCTGTCGCTTTCGGGTAATAGACCGCGTGAGTTGGTTTCGCCCCTACAGGGCTCTTGCTGGGTTATGGCGGGTACCTGGGGTTTCGATTCGCGTCGTTGACGCGAATCTTACCCCAGGCTGGAGTATTTCGCGCTTACAGCGCTCTGGAGTATCGAGTCAAAACATCGGTATTCATCCGTGGTTGAGTCTCTTTGGGTTGCGGCTATGCCGCGCCGGGCTCGAGTCTGCCGTGCCTTCGGCATTACGGAGAATTGATGGGGTGCCACGGGGATGCGATGTGGAGCGATGATCACGATTATCACGTTGCGCTGTTTGGCGCCGTGATCGCCGAGCGCTGCGTGGTGTTCACGGTGGGTTGCGGGGGCCGCGTGCGCCGAGGGTAACCGGATAGTTGTCGCTAAGGGAATTTAGAGTTCGCATATTCGTAGCGTTGTTGCTGCGATGGAAGGGAGACCTGCCGGTCGCGTACCGACAAGTGTGTCGGCGGAGTGATCCGCCGCGGCGGACCAGGCGACCATGCCACAGCGGGGTGTTTACCCTTGGGGATTTGAAGACGCGGGACTTGCTTGTCGAGGTGATGGCAAGGGTGTGCCGTCAGGGCAATCGCATAAGGACTGCTCAGGATTTCGATTAGTTGGAGAGTCTCCTCGTTCATCTCTTCCGCGAAAGGGGTGGTCCATCTTCATGGATTGGACGCCATTTCGAAGCGAAGATAGATTTGTGCTTGCGTGAGAATGGCGGGACGGCCGTTTGGCTCAACTCTTGATGCAATTGCCCCGGGTGCGCGGCCTGCGATGGCGGCGTCATTTTAATGTGCTGACGGTGTGGAGTGCAGCCGCAGGATTTGTCTGGGAATGTTCCAGCGGCAACCGGCTCCATCAGTATGTGCCGCGATCTCCTGTTGTGCCGTAGAGGCAGCCATTTGGGAACAATACTCACAGGGTGCGTGTTTTGGGTTCAAATTGCTTTCCGGCATTTGTGGTGTAGGTTTCGTAACACTGAAAATGGGGTTGCGTACACACGTGGACAAGGCACTGCGGCGCGAAGTGCGGTTTATCACCACGCGGCTTGGCGAGATTATTCGCGAGCAAGCCGGGGGTCCTGCGCTATTCTCGTACGTCGAACAGCTTCGCAAGCTGTCGAAAGCCATTCGCGCCAATCATAACGAGGCGAGCATCAAGGCAAAACGCGCTTTGGTCGGGAGATTCAGCATCAAAGATGCCGATCAGGTTGCCCATGCCTTCAGTCTGTTTTTTCAATTAACCAACTTGTGCGAGGAACGGGCGCGTGTACGTCATCTTGAGGGTGCCGCAGAGCCGGTCCAGTCGCTGCGAAGTATGTTCCGGGAGCTTCGCGAGGCAGGAGTGACGTCCGAGACATTGCAGCGGTGTATCGATAATCTTGAGATAGAGCCGGTGCTTACGGCCCATCCAACCGAGGCCAAACGTCGCACTACGCTGGCCCATATTCTGCGTTTGGAGAGTCGCTTCGACGAACCTGACGAGGTTCTAGAGACGCTCTGGCAGACCGCGGAGGTGCGAGAGTTGCGTGTAGGACCGATGGACGAGGTCAACAACACGATATTCTTTTTTGAGCGCACCATTCTGACCGCGGCAGCGAGATTCTACGAGAAGTTTGACGCTGAATTGAATGCTCATTTCCCTGAGGTTAAGCGGACCCGGTCTTTTCTCACTTTTGGGAGCTGGGTTGGCGGTGACCGCGACGGTCACCCTTATGTGACGACTGAGGTCAGCAGTGTGACGATGGAGCGGCAACGCTCGGTGCTTTGCGAGCATTATCGCAGGGAATGCGAACGCCTGATCGGAGAATTGACCCACAGCACGCCTCGGCGCGGTCCGAAACAGGACGCAGCCGATCCTTTTCAGCCTGGAGAAGAGTATCGGCGCCGTCTGTTTCAGATGCAGGCGCTTCTTGAGGGTGGCTATCGGCGTGCAGAGGACTTTGTCCGTGATCTCCGGGAGATACAAGTTGGGTTGCGGCAGCAGGGCGCCCACCGCGCGGCAAATGGCCGCATTGCAGGGCTTATCCGACAGGTTGAGACATTTGGATTTCATATGGCGCAGCTTGATTTCCGCGATCACAGCGCTAAGCTGATGAATTCGCGAGACGAGTTGCTTGATCAGTTTCGGTGTATCCGCGAGTTGCAGCGAGAGCATGGAGAACGAGCGGCGCACCGTTTTATTCTGAGCATGACGCGGAGTTCGGAGGACCTCAAAGGGCTGCTCAGCTTGGCCAGGCAGGCCCGCGTTCGTCTGGACATCGTGCCCCTGTTCGAGACAATCGACGATCTCGACCGTGCACCGGACATCATGGAATCCATATGGAGCAATCCGGGATACCGAAATCATCTCCAGCGGCGAGGCGGTGTGCAGGAGATCATGCTTGGCTATTCGGATTCAAATAAGGATGGAGGATATCTTGCCGCGAACTGGTACTTGTATCGGGCTCAGGAGCAACTCGCGGAGCTGGCAGACACGCATGGCGTGGGCTTAAGGTTCTTCCATGGCAAGGGGGGCTCGATTGACCGTGGCGGAGGCATGAGCCACCGCAGTCTTCGCGCCCAGCCGCATGCCGCCCACGGGGGCCGCATCCGGATCACGGAGCAGGGCGAAGTCGTTTCGCTCAAGTACTCTAATCCTGTGATTGCTGAGCGGAATTTCGAGCAGCTTGCGAGTGCCGTCATTGCGGCAAACTGTCTTTCAGCGCCTGCCGTGAAAGCGGCGTGGAAGGGCGCGATGAACCGTTTGGGTGAGCTTTCTTTCGCGTTCTATCAAGACTTGGTGTACAGGACGCCGGATTTTCTAACCTATTTCCGTCAAGCCACTCCCATTGACCTAATCGAGCATCTCAGGTTGGGGTCACGGCCAAGCCGGCGGGTAGGCGACGGCGACGTGCGCCAACTTCGGGCCATTCCGTGGGTATTTGCCTGGACGCAGTCGCGGCACCTTCTCAGTGCGTGGTACGGCATAGGGCATGCCCTTGAAATGCACGGCGACCTTGACCAGCTTAGGGAAATGTATAAGGAATGGCCGTTCTTCACAGCGATCATTGACAATGCGGAGTTGTCGTTGGCAAAGGCGGACCTGTACATTGCAGGTCGATACGCCTCCCTTGTGCAATCGGAGCGCATCAGGCAGTCTGTATTCAGTCGCATAAGCGAAGAGTATGATCGTGCCGTGCGGAATGTGCTGAAGGTTACGCGACGGAGGCGACTACTCGCGAATCACCCCGTGCTGGCAGAGTCTATTCGGTTGCGCAACCCCTACATCGATCCGCTCAATTACCTACAGATTCGGTTCTTGCCCGAGTGGCGGCGGGCCAAAGACAACGAGAGTCTTCGGCAGCTTCTTGCGTTAACCGTCAACGGCATAGCGTTTGGAATGAAAAGCACAGGCTAACCATGCATAGATCCGATGAGTCCAATCTGCTGCGTCCCCTGAGTTCCGTGCCGGTCCCCCGGCTGGGGGTGATTGGGGGCGGTCAACTGGCGAAAATGACCGCAGCGGCAGCTGCATCGTTCGGGTGCGAGGTGGTTGTATTCGAGCGACAAGATGATTTTCCCGCGCACAGTCTCGATACGCATGCCATCATAGGCGATTGGGATTGTCCCGAGGACCTGCTCAGGCTTGCACCGCTTGTCGACGTAATTACCTTGGAGAACGAATTTGTAAGCGCAGACGCCCTTTCCGTGTTGGCCGACAATCGGCATACGATTTTGCCCAGCGCCGAGACTCTTATGATGGTTCAGGACAAGTATGTGCAGAAGAGTGTTTTTGCTCAGGCGGGCTTACCGCTGGCCCAATTCGCTGATGCGCCGTCCATGGAGGACGTGCGCCGGTTCGATTTTCCCGCAGTGCTGAAGAAGCGCCGGAACAGCTACGACGGGAAGGGCAATGCAACCGTATTGACGGAAGGGGAACTCTCAGCGGCCTGGAAAACACTCGACGGCGACCGTTGTCCGTTGTACGTCGAGAGACTCTATCCGTTTGCGGCGGAATTGGCCATCATAGTCACTCGTGGAAGGGGCGGGGAGAGCGTGCAGTATCCGGTCGTTGAGACCATCAACAGGGAGCACATCTGCCACGTGGTGAAAGCGCCGGCGGACGTGAGTCCGACGACGAAGGCGCAGGTTGCTGAATATGCGAAGCGGGCGGTGGCAGCAATTGGAGGAGTCGGCAGCTTCGGGGTGGAGTTTTTTCTTTCGGCGAACGGAACGGTTGTTCTTAACGAGATTGCGCCCCGCGTTCATAACACCGGGCATTACACGATAGAGGCGTGCGTGTGTTCGCAGTTCGAGAACCATGTGCGGGCTATCCTGGGATGGCCTCTGGGTTCCACTGCCATGGTATCTCCAGGAGCAGCCATGGTGAATCTGCTTGGTTATGGAGACGGCCCTGGCACGCCCGTGGGACTCGAACAGGCGCTCGGAGTGCAGGGTGCGCATATACACATTTACGGCAAGGCACGGAGTGCGAGAGGACGAAAGATGGGTCACGTAACGGCGCTTGGCGCGAGTGCAGACGAGGCCTTGCTTGAAGCACAACGGGCTGCCGACTGCATACGGTTTGGAGGACAGGGATGACTATTCCGCTGGTAGGGATCATTATGGGGAGCGATTCGGATCTCCCGACAATGCGGCAGGCTGCTGAAGTGTTGACGCAATTCGAAGTTCCCTATGAATTGCGCGTCGTATCCGCACACCGAACCCCCCGAGACATGATGGCCTATGCGGATGGAGCAAGGCGACGAGGGTTGAAGGTCATCATCGCTGGCGCGGGCGGCGCTGCCCATCTGCCGGGGATGGTCGCGAGCCTGACGATACTGCCGGTGATAGGAGTGCCGATCGAGAGCAAAACACTTCATGGCTTGGATTCGCTTTTGTCAATTGTTCAGATGCCGGGCGGGGTGCCCGTTGCCACGGTGGCAATTGGAAACGCCAAGAATGCCGGCCTGCTTGCGGTGAGCATACTGGCGTCAGGTGGCGACAAACGGCTACAGCGCGAATTGACTTCGTATAAGGCACGGATGGCACGTGAATCGCGTAGGAAGAACCTCGGGCTATGAGTATTGATTTGATTGCGGGGCTTCAAGCCAATCTACTGTCGCCTCCCGTCCTTTTTTTCCTGCTGGGACTCCTGGCAGCGGTGGTGCGTAGCGATCTGAAGTTTCCCGAAGCGTTGTACGTGTCGCTTACTATTTACCTTTTGTGCGCGATCGGCTTTAAGGGAGGCGTGGCAATTTCGGAAGTTGGAGTCGGGCAGGTGTGGCGTCCAGCCCTCCTGGCGATGGCGATAGGAACAGCCATACCGTTCTGGTCGTACGCTATTCTTCGCTATCTTGGCCGAATGAAGCCGGTTGACGCGGCGGCCATCGCCGGTCACTACGGCAGCGTGAGTGCAGTTACCTTCATCGCATGCACGAACTTCCTGAAAGAATTTAACGTTGCATATGAAGGGTATGCGAGTGCGTTTCTAGCGGTAATGGAAGCTCCGGCCATTGTGGTGGCCATTGTTCTGGGCAACCTAGTATTGCGGCGGAGTCGCGATGATGTCGCGTCTCGTCGAAGTCTCGGCGCGGTGTTGCATGAGGCTGTGCTCGGTCGCAGCGTGTATTTGCTTCTGGGTACTCTGGTCATTGGGTTTCTCTGCGGCAAACAGGGGATGGAAGGGGTATCGGGATTCCTCGTGACGCCATTTCAGGGTGTGCTGGCCCTATTTCTGCTCGAACTGGGCACGGTGGCAGGCAGACGGCTGGGGGATCTACGCCAAACGGGGCTGTTCCTGGGTGTGTTTGGCATAGTTGCGCCGTTGGTGCATGGCGCACTGGGTGTTTTGGCGGGTCAAGCGGCTGGTCTTAGCCTTGGCGGCACGACCCTTTTCGCGGTGCTATCCGCCAGTGCTTCTTACATTGCCGCGCCCGCAGCGATGCGACTCTCATTGCCCGAGGCTAACCCAACGCTCTATCTGACCAGTGCGCTTGTGGTTACCTTTCCTTTCAACGTTACCGTAGGTATTCCCGTGTACCATGCAATGGCCATGTGGTGGATGAAAGGGAGTTGAGCAAATGTCTTCAGCAGAAATGAGACTTGTGACCATAATCTGCGAAGAGCTGGCGCGAGACACAATTACGCGCTTCCTCACGGACATGGGCGTCCATGGGTACACCCTGTTCGAGGTCGAGGGGCTTGGTTCCCGTGGCGTACGCACGGGGGAAATGGCCGAGTTCGGCAATATTCAGATCGAGGCGGTAATGACGCCGGACCTCTGTGAACGGGTAATGAACGAACTAGAGGCCAAGTACTTCGCAACGTTTGGCATGATTGCCTATGAGTCGGTTGTGCGCGTTCGACGCCGTGAAAAGTTTGGTACCTGAACGCCCCGCTTTGCGCTGCTTACCCTCCGGCAGGGAAATTTGTCTCGGGAATTGCCGAACGCGACACCCGTGGCTCGCGGACGGCGCGAGTCGAGTTTGACTGGTTTGTGGCCCCCTCCTATACTGTTCATATCCCATGTCAGAGGGGGCGGCCATTTGCCGCGCAGCTCGTTTGGCGTGGGCCGGTGAAGGCCGATTGGGATCCCGATAGGGGGTTCCCGATAAGGAGGAAGGCACCAAAGTTAGGATTCTTGGGCTGCACGAGGTGAGCGATGCTTGACGGGCACGTACTCGTATTGAACAAATCCTGGGTGGCCGTGCATGTGGCGTCTGCACGGCGGGCGCTGAGTCTGGTGTACCTGGGCTCCGCGCGCGCGGTCCATCCTCACGACTACTCCCTGTATGACTTTGAGCGGTGGCTGGTCTTGTCTCAGGACGGACTTGGCGGGCGCTATGTATACACCCCCTCCTTTCGCGTGCGAATCCCCGAAGTGGTGCTGCTCGCGTCGTTTAACGGGTTCATTCATCACGAGGCACGCTTTTCGCGGCACAGCATATTCGAGCGCGACAACAATATCTGTATGTATTGCGGGAAGCATTTTCCGAGGTCTCAGTTGACCATCGATCACGTCTTGCCGCAGTCGCGCGGTGGTGGCGATACGTGGGAGAATCTCGTGCTGGCGTGTCTGGCGTGCAATGTCCGCAAGGGCAACCGAACGCCCGATGAAGCTGGTATGCCTTTGTTGCACCGGCCAACCAAGCCGTCGTGGTTGCCGCATTTTGGGGCGCGCGTGCCCGA
>JAIBAQ010000230.1 GCA_019695095.1 Candidatus Hydrogenedentota bacterium | reverse complement strand
CTCTTGGTCCTGCCGCCGCCGTCGCCCAAACCGGGTTTGGACAGAACCAATAATTTGCCAGCCGCGCCGGTAGGTTATCCACACCCAGAGAACGACTGAGGGCCCATACTCCCAGCCCCTTCTCTGGATGGGGATAACCTACGTGGCTACTATAAGGTCTCCACCACGTCCGTGTGCGTTTCAGGTGTCCTTGGCGTCCCTGGTGTCCTTGGTGCCCCATAGGCCCTCCTCGCTGTGGCGCGGTCTCCCGACCGCGCCACTCTTACGACCGTTAAGGTCTCCACCACGTCCGTGTGCGTTTCAAGCGTCCTTGGTGTCCCTGGTGTCCTTGGCGTCCCTGGTGTCCCTGGCGTCCCATAGGCCCTCCTCGCTGTGGCGCGGTCTCCCGACCGCGCCACTCTTACGACCGTTAAGGTCTCCACCACGTCCGTGTGCGTTTCAAGCGTCCTTGGTGTCCCTGGTGTCCCTGGTGTCCTTGGTGCCCCATAGGCCCCATCTCTTCTCCGCGCCCCCTTAAACTGCGAAAATCGCCACGCCCGAAACCCTGTTGCGACCAATATGGTCGAATCTGATACAATACGCCCTACGCGTATATCCCGGGAGCTTGGTCCTCGGGGGGCCGGGTTTACTGCATGTGAAAGGCATGGAGAGGGATGATGAAGCGATCGAAGCATATTCAGTATGCATCGAGACGGTACACGATGACGCCGGAAGAATCCGCGCGCTGGGAACGGTCCGATGACCACGAACGGCGCAGGCTGATAGGAGACCTTGGCGAGCGGTTAGCCGAAGACACCGCCGACTCAGGCTGCTACTACCTGTTTTACCATTCCAATGGTCAACTCTTGGCCAAGACCGTCCACCACGAAGCGCTCTTCTCGCAACGGTCTGCGCCCTAGCCGCGCGACCCCGGGCGTCTTCGCCCATCTGATGCGCAAGAAAACTCAATGAGCGCCCGGACCACAAAATCCGGGCGCTCGGTTCTTTTCAATAGGTAACCTGGCAGAAATGCACTTTTGCGCGAAGCGAGTTACCGGTTTTGCTCCAATGCATCCGCCTCTTCGCGGTCCCGTTTCCGTTTCTCCGACCGCTGAAGACCGAACTCTCTCACTTGCTCTGCCGCACTTGGGTCAGCCGGAGCGGCATTCTCCGCGCCACTGCTCCCCTCTACCGCCACCGGCTCCGATGCAGCAGCATCGTCCTTCTTCTCACCGCAACCGGCAAGCATCACGCAAGCCGCCGCGAGGAGTACGAGTCCAAACTGAAAGCTTGAGGCAACTACCTTCAGAACCATTTCACTTGTCCTTCCAAAGGTTCGATTCCCTGTCACCTGTACTCAGACTGAAGGCGGCGGGGATTCCTCTCCCCGCCGCCGCCAACATCTTTCCGTCAACCGCCGGCCGTCACGATATCCGAACAAAGCGGCCATTCCGCCGTGCCCGCCTGACCGGGGTATTTAACGAAACTCACGTGCCCGTCGAGGTACAAGACATTCGAACCACCTGGAATGTGGTTGAACTCGTTCGCATCAAGCTGACCACCTGGTGCCAATGCCGAGTCCCACATTACCGGTATCTGCGACTGAGCCTGACTGCTCGCCGCCGGATTGTTGATGTCCGAGATAAGGAATCGCTCAATTCCTTCCCGCATGAACATAAGCTGAATATCTCCGAATGCGGGTGAAGTCACTTCCAAGTCCTTACCCGCGTTTCCAACCCAACTCTGACCGCCGGAATCCGGCTCGACCACGGTCGCCAACAAAAGCAACAGCACGGTAATCGAATCCGTGGTCCATTCCGGTTTGAACACATAGTTGGTGGTTATGTACGAGTAGTCCGTACCTCGAATGAACTGCTCCCCACCCTTTCCGCTGGCTAAATATCCAGGGAAGGTGTCCCAACCTGCGTCAATGGTTCGGAGGAAGTCTGCCGAAGTCCCATCTTGGACGTTCTCGCCATCCGACGGACAGGTCATCAGGAACGGATCAGTCGCGTATTCAGGGAAGATGAGCAGACCTTCCCAGAAGCTCCACAAGCTGTCCTCCGTGGAAGGATCCGTCACTACCGCCGGTGCATGCCACCACTGCACTTGGTTGTGCGGATATTGTTCCCCCTTACTCTCATTGGCGTACATCTTGCCAATTAGACCCCACTGCTTCAGGTTGTTTTGGCAGCTCGCCCTGCGTGCCGCCTCGCGCGCCCGAGCAAGCGCAGGCAAGAGAATCGCAGCAAGTATCCCGATGATTGCAATTACGACCAACAACTCTATCAGTGTGAATCCGCGTTTTCGCATGTGAATCATCTCCTTCTTCTCCCTGAGTTTTTGATGGCGAAGTGGACAATTACCGCGTTGCTTGGGAGATGTGCTGAGTCTACCCTCCTTGGCACTCCGGCCTGTGTTGTGTTGTGAACAACGGGTTTAGGTACTAAACGGGGGGGAAGAAAGTGCGCTCCCCTTGCAGCTACATGATTCTACCGCACTGTATTTGATCCTGTCCAGAAAATCCAAAGTGCGAACCACGCTCCTAGAAAAATAGAGTGGACCAAACAGAGAATTCCCGCCAAAATTCCGCAATCTTGTCCTCTCCATGCCTTCGCGACGACGGATCTCGCCAACTCAGCAGTCTTGTCGAGGAGGCTCTCGAAATCTATCCCCCACTCTCCAGATTCGAATCCCCAAGGCTCCAGATACCCTCAAGAAACAACCGCGGCGCCGGCAGGTCCCATTGAACCCGCCGACGCCGCGAGGATCACACCCAATCAGTGACGGTCTACAACGAACCGGCCAACGTCACCAGAGACGCGAACGCTCTGGACGCAATTCCTTCGCCCGGATACTTGATGAAGCTCACGTGACCATCCATGTAGAGGATGTTTGCACCTCCGGGAATGTGATTGAAGTCCGACGGTGTCAATTCCAGACCATCAAACATAACCTGGATCGTGCTCTGCGCTTCCGCGCTCGCCGCCGGATTGTTGATGTCGCTGATCAGGAACCGCTCAATCCCTTCCCGCAACCGCATGGCCGTCTGGCTACCCCATTCCAGATCGACATCCGCCGCTTCCACGTCGCCCGCCGCACCGCCAAGCAATGCCACGAGCGCGCCTACAAAGTCCCCGTCAATGTAAGACATCAACGTCGCGTCGGTGATTGCTGCGTTGTTCGGATCCTCACCAGGATTCATGAAATCCTCCACCCGGAGCAGCCAGCTCAAATAGGTGTACGACCGCGAACCGAACCGGCACGGGTTCAGCGGCAGAGACGGATTGTCGAGTTGATTGAAGGTCCCATCCACAAAACTCGACAAACCATCCTCGTCCGACGGACAAATAAGCACCTGAGCGTCCGTAAGGTATTCAGGATAGATCTGGTTGCCTTGCGGGAAGAAATCCACGGTGCCGTCCGTGCAATCTCCCGCCACGTTATCCGTCTCGTCCAACACGTGAATGGTCGGATACTTCTCCCCCTTCGATTCGTTGGAGTACATCTTGAAGACCAACCCCATTTGCTTAAGGTTGTTCTGGCAGCTCGCGCGACGCGCCGCTTCGCGCGCCCGAGCAAGTGCAGGCAAAAGAATCGCGGCAAGTATTCCGATAATTGCAATTACCACAAGCAATTCAATCAATGTAAATCCACGCTTTCTCACTAAAGCTCTCTCCTTTGTCCAAAATGGCTATAAATAATGAACTTAGAACACGATCAACACATGCTATTTATAATTTATTTTCTACTTCTTATCACTTTTGTCAATTTCCAAAAAAGACATGACTATTCCCATCGTGCAATTGGGGGGAAAACCAACATTTCCCTTGCAGCTATCGAAGTTCTACCGCAGTAAGTCTAAATCTGTCCAGGAGATACAAAGGGTACACCACGCCAGTAAAAGAATAGCGCGGCCACAATCATCCGCGACATTCCCTCGTCCGCACACGAAAAAACCCCAGAGCCCTTATTGGGCTCCGGGGTTAGGATAGGACTATACTATTGACGCCGCTGCGGCTATGCCCCACCGACGACAATGGCCCACATCCGGCATACAGGTGACTCGCCCGGATACTTGATGAATGAGACGTGGCCATCCATGTAAAGCACGTTACCACCACCTGGGACATGGTTAAACTGAGCAACCACATTCTCCACTTCGTCGAACATTACCGGAATGGTGCTCTGAGCTTCGGCAGATGCGGCCGGATTGTTGATATCCGAAATGAAGAACCGCTCAATACCTTCGCGAAGGCGTGGAGCCGAATAACTTCCCCATTCCATATCGTTGTCAACAAAATCAAGACCGCCCTCGATGCTGTGACTCCAAGAGTCCGGTCCGGTGGTTGCCGCTTGCAGCGCAACACCAAAGTCTGCGTTGATTAAGCCGCTAACGACTGCCGTGACCAATACGTCCCCGGCCTCGTCTTTGTTTGCGGGCGCAGGAAGTGCAGCGAAACCGCCAGCATTAACGTCGCCGCCCGCAGCCGCTCCAAGGATACCCTCATCTCGAACGCCAATGATGGCCCAACCGATATACACGTAGTCTCCACCCGTATCTATGGCGCAAGGCGAAACTACGCCATCCGGGATATCACCGACCGTCCACCGGCCGGACGCAACAGGGTCACCATCACCCGCATTCGACGGGCAATAGTTCACGTGGGCATCGGTCAGATATTCAGGATAGACCTGGTTGCCCTGGAACATGAAGTCCGACGTCGGATCCGTGCACGATCCGTCATTGTGCGGATCGCCCGCGTCGCCGGCAAACTTCACTGTCGGAAACTTCTCACCTTTGGCCTCGTTCGAATACATTTTGAACATCAGGCCCATCTGCTTCAGGTTATTAGCACAACTCGCGCGGCGTGCCGCCTCACGCGCCCGCGCCAACGCCGGAAGCAGTATGGCCGCAAGAATGCCGATAATGGCTATAACTACCAGAAGTTCAATCAACGTGAATCCGCGCTTTCTCATGGTGTGCAGCTCCTTACGGGTTGCGTACAAACAGCGATCTTCTGTTTAGGAACCTCAGCAAACCTTGAGTAAATAGGGTCGCCCGGCAAACCTCCTTTCCGGAGCGCAGAAACGCGATTTCCTTCTTGAGGAGCACGGAGATCGAAAGGCACGTTGGAAATCCTTCGATTGCGTGTACTTCAGGCGGGACATCACTTTCACGCCCCTTCTTTTACCCCCGACTACACCTTCATTGTACTATGTATTGTGCGATTTTCCAATAGGGCAAATATCTCAATCAAAATCGGACAACTCCCCTGTCGCATAGGCTCAATTCACGGGATGGGCACGCCACGGCGCACATAACGTATGGCACACGGGCTTCTAGCCGCCTCCCCTGCAACCGACGGTTCTCCAATCCAACCGGCGCCGAACCCGTAATTTGGACGAATCGCTTTCCATGCAAATACCTTCCGGCCATGAAAAACCCCCGGAGCCCTCACCGGGCTCCGGGGGTCGATTCCCGCTCTTACCGAGCCGCTGCGACTAAGCCAGCGCACCTACGGCCGAAGCAACGGCCGGGCTAACCAAGTGCGGTCCAGGGTACTTGAAGAACTGGACATGACCGTCCATGAACAACACGTTGCTACCACCTGGAACGTGGTTGAATGCCTCCACACTAGTTGCGCATAAGTCAGCCGAAATAGGAATTTCGCTCTGCGCCTTAGTGCTTGCAGCGGCATTGTTGATGTCCGAAATCAGGAAACGTTCAATGCCTTCTCTAAGGCGATAAACCGTGTTTCCGGCACCATTACCATTACCATCCGGTACCGCTCCCTCCAGGTCGATGTCGTTGTCACAAGCGTCAAATGTGTCGGTGGCCAGCCCCAACACTCCCGCCAATTGAAAACTAACCAGCGGATAGACACCAGCGGGAACATCGTCGTCCAAGAGAGCAGGGTCGATGTCTCCATGGTCCGCCTTATCCAACAGGAATCCGAGATAGTAATACGAATCATCCGAAGCACCTTGCCCGATTTCGTACTCCCTACAAGCTACATGAAGGATAGACTCGCCACTGGCCGAATCTTGCATGATGCCAGGGTCCGACTCCGAGGGACACACCAATACATTGGGATCGGTCAGGTATTCAGGATAAATCTGCGGCACGTACGCGAAGAAATACGACGCAGGTTTCTGACCAGGGGTCAAAGTCCATTGCGTCCAGGGCAAACCAGCATTCATTCCCGCTTCGCATTCCACGCGGCCACCGTTAAGGTCTCGCATGTCATTCCGGAACTGGGCAATGGTGGGATACTTCTCGCCCTTGCTCTCGCCCGAATACATCTTGAAGACAAGGCCCAACTGCTTCAGATTGTTTGCGCAACTTGCGCGGCGTGCCGCTTCACGGGCGCGAGCCAACGCTGGCAACAAAATGGCCGCAAGGATGCCAATAATCGCTATAACGACAAGAAGCTCGATTAACGTGAATCCACGTCTTCTCATGGTACTATACTCCTTACTAGCTTTCGCTTAATAATGCACAACTTATGTAACAATAAACCCTTACAGAACATACAAACGCAAGGATTTCCCCGCAGCCTCCTTTCCGGAGCACGAATGAGTATTCCCCCTTTAGCCAGAATGCCTGGAAGACACCCCTCAGAGAAGGTCTATTCCAGGAATGCACAACGCGCGGGATACTTCTTACACGCCCCCAGTACTAACTTCGGTCACAGGATTAGTATACTACGCGCTCTGCACTTTGCCAAGATAGTTTCGTGGCGACATAAACGCCCCATTCTTCCTAGATCCGGCCAACTGGCCGATCCCTTGGCAGCAGACATACTTGGCACTTCCTGCGCCCGACGTCTACCCTTTCGATCCGAACGGCCTACTTACCGGTCGGTTAAACCAGTATACACCAACCGGCCCGCCTTGGCTACCCCCTTTATTCAGCCATCCCGGACTTCTCGAGAACGCTCTATCCGCTATGATTTGTCGCGAAAACGAATTGATATACTCCCTATCGCCATAGAGAGACCTCCAAGTTCGCCCGCTCGATAGAACTCCCTGTATGCCGAGAGTTCTCCGGCTTCAATACCTGAATCAGCGTAACGATATCGCACATTTTGCGTCATTTTCGACACATAGAGAAAGCGCCCAGGCTCTCTCTGCCTGGGCGCTTACGAAATCGATAACTCTGGTCAGCTCAAGGAGCTTATGCGCCTTCAATCAAGATTGCATCCACACGACGCGCGGGGAACTCATCGCCCGGGTACTTGACGAACGACACGTGACCGTCCAGGTACAGCTTGTTGATTCCGCCAGGAACGTGGTTGTAGTCATCCACGTTTAGCCGAATGATGTCAGCCATAACAAAGATAGAGCTCTGGGCCTCCGCTGAAGCCGCAGGATTGTTGATGTCCGAGATCAAGAAACGCTCAATCCCTTCCCGAAGCCGGAACAGAACCGTGCTGTTACCGGGAACGTAGTCATCGTAGTTGATGTCCTGATCGACGAGTTCATTCGCTTCTGGGACCGTGAGGGCGTCACTGGCATCGCTGATGAAACCATCGAGCGACAACGCAAGGCCGGCGTCAATGTAGCCTTGAGTGACCGCCGTAATCAGAAGATTGTTGTCATTCGGAATGCTCGCAAGCGCTCCGTCATTCGGATCCTGGAGCGGAGGATTGCCGGTAACCGTCTCTTCCTGGATCAACCACGACACATAAAAGTAGTCGTCGTCGTCGATTCGGCACGGCAGAATCGGCAGACTCGGATCGTCGTTAACATGAAACTCATTTGGCTCGGAATCCGGCGCCGAGGGGCAAAGGCTGATGTTCGGGTCCGTCAGGTACTCGGGATAAATGGAGGCACTGTTCGGGAAGAAGGTCGACGAGACTTCCGAGCAGTCTTCAGCGTTACTGGGCTCGCTCATCAGAATGTGAGGATACTTCTCTCCCTTAGACTCGTTCGCGTACATCTTGAACACGAGTCCCCACTGTTTCAGATTGTTTTGGCAACTCGCCCGTCGAGCCGCCTCTCGTGCGCGAGCCAGAGCCGGAAGCAAGATGGCTGCAAGAATACCGATAATGGCTATAACAACAAGTAATTCTATCAAGGTAAACCCACGTCTTCTCATTACTGTAATCTCCCATATCT
>JAIBAQ010000229.1 GCA_019695095.1 Candidatus Hydrogenedentota bacterium | reverse complement strand
CAAGAAGCTCGACGATCTGCGAACGGAATACACGTCAACGTATCTGGATGCTCAAACAAAGCTCCAAGTTCGCTGGGTGGCTGTTGCCTACAGCGACTATCCGGTCGTCGAATGGACCGTCTATCTCAAGAACACTGGTGGCACGAAATCTCCGCTCATCGAGAACCTTCAAGGTTTCGATTCCACATTTACAGGCAGCGATTCTGCCGAATTCATCCTTCGAGGCAACAAGGGCGACAACAACGTTGCCGACAGCTACGCGCCCTACGAAATCGCACTGTATCCAAACACGAAGAACACATTTGCTCCCTCGGGAGGCCGCTCGTGCGACACGGCATTTCCTTACTTCAATTTGGCTATGCCTGACGGAGGCGGCATGCTGATGGCCGTCGGATGGACCGGGCAATGGTCGGTCACATTTTGGCATCGAGCCGACCGCGGTCTTCAGGTGACGGCGGGGCAGGAACTCACGCGACTCAGTCTGGAACCGGGAGAAGAAGTTCGCACGCCACTGATTGCCTTGATGTTCTGGAAGGGCAACGACGTCATCCGCTCGCAGAATCTGTGGCGGCGATGGATGGTCGCGCACAACATGCCTCGTCCGCAGGGCAAACCGGTTCAACCGATTCTCTCTTTCTGCGACTATGCCTATTTCGGCTGGGCCAAGAATACCGAAGAAGGGGAGAAGGCATTCATTGATGCCCTGACTCAGCATGGCATCAAACTCGACTACTGGTGGCTGGATGCGGGTTGGTTTCCCGGCGGACAAGGCCAGTGGACGGTCGCGAAGGATCGTTTCCCCAATGGACTGAAGGCAATCAGCGACTACGTGCACGAACGCGGCATGGGATTCATCGTTTGGTTCGAACCGGAATCGGCTTACCCTTGGAGCTTGACGGCGCATGAAAATCCGGACGCAATGCTCAATGCCAATCCCCCTGAGCCGAACGGGCTTCAACTGTTGTGGCTCGGCGATCCCAAAGCCCGCGAATGGATGACAAATCATGTCGACAAGATGATTGTTGAAGAGGGTATCGATCTCTATCGTCAGGACATGAACCTGGCCCCGCTGGACTATTGGAGAGAGAACGACACACCCGATCGATTGGGTATGCGTGAGAACCTCCATATTCAAGGGTATTACGCGTTCTGGGACGAATTGTTGCGGCGGCATCCCGGCATGTTGATCGACTCCTGTGCGGGAGGTGGGCGACGTAATGATATCGAGACGCTACGGCGCGCGATTCCATTACTGCGCAGCGACTATCAGGCGTTTAACGGCCATCCTCAATGGGCCATCGGGAACCAAGGTCACACCTACGGCATTGCCTCGTGGATTCCCTATTTCGGCGAGGGCGGCTATGTCAATCCCGTGAACACGGTCTACTCGATTCGCAGCTATTTTACGCCTGCACTGGGACTCATAGCCGATGTCCGCAGCCCCGACATGGATTGGGAGCTCTATCGCACCATGATTGCGCAATGGCGGCAAGCCGCCGGATGCTATCTTGGCGACTACTATCCGCTCACCCCGTATAGCCTGGATGAGACGAAGTGGCTTGCGTGGCAGTTCAACCGGCCCGAACAGGGCGACGGTGTGATTCAGGCATTTCGCCGCAAGCGTACAGAGAACGACACGCTCCAAGTTAAGCTCTGCGGATTGGAGGCTGAAGCCACCTACCTCGTGACCGATTTCGACACGAACGTAACCCTTGAGTCGAAGGGTCGCGAGTTGATGGACACAGGATACTCCATCAAGCTCGATGGAATGCCCGCATCGGCCTTGCTTCACTATCAAAAACAGTAACGCGCGATATCGACTCTTTCGGAGGGCGGACTTTCTAGTCCGCCAATTGGGTGAGTGACCACACCGATCCGAGGGGTGAACTGGAAAGTCAGGCACTCGTACAACACCGTCTTAGTCGCGAACCTCACAGCTTGATGATTACGCGGTCCTTCTGCAGACGCCATGCCACCGCATAGCAGGAGAGGTAGAAGGCCGCAAACCCCAAGATGGCCAATGCGACGCCGCTTTCCTGTGAAACGATATACCCATCGTGCATGTCACCCAACGCTTGCTGAACGATGTAGATTACCAGCGGATTTAAGCCCAGCGCGGTGAGATGGGGGAATCTCCAGCCTTTGACGTCGCAGATGTAGTAAAAGGGAAGGTACATCAAGAAGCAAAGGCCCGTCGAATAGAGTGGGTAAGGGATAGTCATTCCGCGTTGCGTGAACGGCCACTCGGCCTTTATGCCAGGCCATTCAAATCGCAGCGCCCAGCCCAGCGCGCACAGCGCGACGCCCCATACAATAAACCCGCGCACCATTCGCTTTCGGTCGTTTGCTGCGATCAAGTCATACGCGATCGTGCCCAGAAGTAGACAAAACACCCAGCTCAATGGACCGAGCGGCCCGCCGTCGATACTGCGCTTCATGGTCCACTCTTCATATCCCGTGGTCATATAGAGAATCTGGAACAGGATGACATAGCCGAAGGCCGCCGAAGCCCGCACCTTTGTGGATTTCATGAGGAATGGAAGTGCGAGGATACCTGCGAAACCAATATCCACCAACGCATCCCACCAATAGCGCCAATTCTCGAGCGAGGGACCGTACAGCGCGATGCCCACCACGATGAGCGTCATGTACCGGCGCAACGCCGCAAGGTGCGCGGCCGCGAATCCGTCTTTTTCTACGCGCCGCTGGAGCGAAAGCCGCATGCCCATCCCCACAACAAACATGAATAGCGGCGCTATCGTGTCGGCATAGCTCATGCCGTAGTGATGGTGCTTGAACATCCAGGGCATCACGTCAAAACCGCCCAGGTAGTTCACGAAGATCATCCCGAATATCGCGTACCCGCGGTATTGGTCGATTGATGCGATACGCTGTGATTCCTTGTCCGCCATGTGCATTCCTCGCTGACACGGATGCGTTAAGACGGCCGGTATACATCCCCAAGAGCCGCCGAAATAACCTGCAAATGTGCGGGGAGTATGTTTACTTTCCAGGCGAGGATTCAAGGGCGGCTAACGCCCCATACGAGTAACCTGCTGGAGCGGTGGATTTGGTCAGCAAGTTCGAAATCGCTACTCCGGCGGAAGCTGGTCACGAACCCTGGGGATGACGTATTCGAGTTCGTCTTCGAGATCCTCGCAGAGTTCCATCGCGCGGGCAAAGCGCAGGCTTGCTGTTGCTACATCCGTGCCCTGCACCAGACTCAGACCCAGAGGAATCATGGTGCTCAGATACGGCACGGGCATCGCAAACTGGCTACCGTATAGTCCCGCACCCGCCCGTATGAGCGACGCCGCCTGCGAAATCTCCGATTCCGCCTCTTCCACGGAAAGCCCAGTGGCATCCGCCAAGGGTTGGCTAAACGCATCGGCCAGCTCATTCGACGGGTATCGCCCCGAGAACAGCGCCCCCAGAAACACCCGCCCGCCGACGCGCGGGCCGTATAGCTTGCGAATGGTGAAGTCGGCCGCGGTTTCCATGAGCAGATGGCCTTCGCCCACGGAAATGCCCAATTCCTGGCTGAGTTGCTCCGACTTCAGTTGAATATATCCCTTGATGTACTGATGGGTATCCGGATTTGTTGCGCCGTGAGCGTACGCGTCAGCGCCCCACATCTCGTTGTGCGCGGCAAATCCATCCGCAAATAAGCTTGGCTCCAAGAGGTCATATCGATTGTGAGACAGCTGGCGCAGTTCGCTTCTGACCGTTTCGCGAGCAGCTTCATTCAGGTCTGCAGCCACCGCTCCGTACGCAATCCGTCCGTCGTCGTTTCCTGTCGCTTGAATCGCGATCCATCCATGGACAGCCGGCGCCCAGGCAAAGGAAGGTGATGTGAACGCGAGAACAGCGACAAAGAGCAGGCCGGAGGCGGTCCGCCGTTTGAATCTTGGGCTGGGTATCCGCATGATTGCCATAACAACCCCCTTACGAACCGATGGCTCTAGAAACGTATAGCACAATTCGACGCGACGGTAAAACGGCATTCGTGCGCACGGAATGGCGCGAAAGCCTTGAAGCCGTATTGTTCGACAACGCCGGGCGCACGGCGGAAGGCCACGGCGGCCGGGCTCCCGTTGCGCGCTTCGTTTTCGATGGCGGGAGGGGCGTTCTGAAGACCTACCGGCGAGGAGGCGTTGCGGGGCGCGTGTTGCGTGAGTCGTACCTGCTTGCCAACCGAGCCCGCCGGGAACTGAATCTGTTGGACTTTCTGTATGACGCGGGGCTGCCCGTGCCCCAACCCCTTGGCGCAATGTGGCAACGCCGCGGCCCGGTATTCCGAGGGGCGCTTGCCACGCGTGAGCTGCCGGCCCAGGACCTTATCGCGGCCTATACGGAAAAAGGGCATCTTGAAGACAGTGTGCTGAAGCACGCGGGGCGTGCTGTGCGGGCCTTGCACGATGAAGGCGTGTTTCACGCCGACCTTAATGCGCGAAACATTCTCGTCTCTGACGCGCACGCCTACGTTATCGATTTCGACAACGCGCGACGTTACTCCTATCTGAATCAGTTTCAGCGAGCCTGCAACCTCCTCCGGCTCCGGCGGTCGCTCCAGAAGAACGGACTTCCGGGTCCTGTGTTTGAGGCACTTTGCAGCGGCTACGGAATTCAGTCCTTCCCGAGTTGGCTGGATGGCGTCTACCGCGTGAAGGGCGCGCTGTCCGATCTGGCGCGCCGACGCAAGCCTTCCCATGCATCCTGAAGCCGCGATGATTGGAGTGGTTTTTGAGCGAGTGGGCTCCATGCGGATTTGGCGTTGTCACGATTTCCCTGTCGAGTCGGTCATGGATGCGTTGCGGCTACCCGGTTCACTGCTCAAGGCCTCGCACAAATCGGAGACCAAACGCGTCGGGACGTGGGTGGTCAAGCGTAGCCGGCAGCGGGGAATAGGGGCCTTGTTTCGCCATACCCTTCTGCGGGGGCGCAGTAGACGTGTCTGGACTGCCGCACGGCATCTTGAGAATCATGGAGTCAGCATTCCCAAGGCGTTTGCCTACGTCGAGTTTGGCCGCTTCGGCCTCCGCTGGGGACATGCCTTCATCTGCGAATATCTGGACGCGCATGTGGATGTCGAGGCGTTCGCGGACTCCATGATTCAGCGGGGGTCCAATGAAAGCGAGACCGTTGCCTATCTGGAACGTCTTGCGGAAGCGGTGAATTGCCTCTGTTCCAGCGGGGCCACTCACCGGGATTTGGCGGGCAAGAACATCCTTACGCAGGATGGTGAGCGATTCACGTTCATCGACCTTGACGCCGTGACTCTGGACGGAGCTTACACAGAAGAGGCCCGGTTGCGAGCCCATATCCAGCTTTACGATTCGTTCAATGATCGTTGGAGCGACCACGTGCTGAAGCCATTCTTGATGCATATGTTGCCCGATCCCCACGGAATCGACTCCTGGTTCGAGCGGGTGAAGGCCGGTCAGAAGAGCCGCCGCGCGCGCACGGAAGCCATTTGGCGGGAGCAGGGCAAGCTATGAGAACGGCAGCAGTGGTTGTTGCTGCGCTTGCGTTCATTACTCAAGCGAGGTGCGCCCCTGGCGATTGGCCCGAGCCGCGTCAGAACCCGCACTTGACCGCCGTCCAACCGCTGGCCGGGGCCATGAAGGAGTCCCCAGTTCTGGCCGGGCGCTATGACCTCGGCCGGACCCAGCCTCCCATCTGCCGCGTACCGATGCCAGATGGATCGGTGCTGGGCTTGTGCCTGGTTGCGGGCTCGTTGCGATGCTACGACCAGTCCGGTCAACTCCGCTGGGAATCCCATCCTTCCGGCCTCAATTTCAGCGAAATCACCGTAGCCGAGGACCTCAATGGCGACGGGTCGGTCGAGGCGTTGCTGAAAGCCGGACGGCCCACCGAACCTTTCGCCGCTGCGGCCCTCGTCTCGGTTGCCGATGGCGCTCTTCTTTGGCGGTACGATGTGGACCCCATGTCGTACGCCTGGTACTTGTACCAGGGTGAGTACGTACCCGGTGGCCGCGGCAAGCAGATTGTCGTCATTATGCACGCGTACCCGCCCGACCCGAAGAACGGCTACATCGCCCTATTTGAGTTCACGGAGGGGGAGGCGGCGCCGAAGCAGCGGTGGCGGTACGACTTCGACCTGTATACGTGCTTTCCGAGTTTCCTGCAGAGCGACCTCGACGGAGACGGCGTCAAAGAACTGGTGGTTGAGACGCACAGCCGCATGTGGTTTCTGGACGCGCTGACGGGAGCGGTGAAGCACTTCATTCAATGGGACGTATCGCCCGCCAACATACGAAGCTACGGCCTGGTGGAGTTCACCGACTTGGATAAGGATGGGAGGGAGGACTTCCTTTGCATCGCGAACTTTGCCCAGCACCATGAAGCGCTTCTGAACAAGGGCGGCAGGATGGAGAAAGCATGGGGCTACGGGTGGCCGGAGAGCGTCACCACCGGCAAGGTTGCGACCACGTGGCCAGAGCCTCCCGTGGCCGATGTTGACGGGGACGGCAAGTTGGAAGTCTTGGTCTCCATGTTCAACTCCGAGAACGAGCAGGCCTGGTTGCTGCGGGTCTACGACGCCGTTACGGGAGAGATGAAGCAGCGGGTTCCCGGCGTGATTGCCGTGGCTACTGGCGACGCCGACAGCAACGGCGCCGCCGAAGTTCTCGTCAATGTGAGTAGCGATCCGACGCAGGCAAAGACCGACGGGGTTCGTCTTGTATCGTTTACAGGCGGCGCCCAAACCGTAGTCTGGCAGGATGCATCGATGACCGCCGTGAAGCCCGGCAAGTCCGGCGAACTTCGAGTAGATAGAGATGAAGACAAATTTACACTCGCTAAGGCAGGCGATTCTGGTTACGATGTGCATCCCTGGGTGAAGCCCCCCAAGGCGGAAGCCGATTTTGGCTCTGTGCCTGCATCTGTCGGTCCTCCGTATCCTAAGATCGTAGTTGCGGACCTGTTGGCAAAAGGGAACAACCAAATTGTCCTCTATCAGGATCCCAAAGTTTCAATTTTAGAATGGCAAGAGAATGTCCTTCGACTCCAATCCGGGTACTCGTCCAGTTCAGTGCCGATTCTCGCCGATTTAGATGGAGACGGTGCGACCGACATCCTGAACACTGAAACTTCAGCACTTACACAGCCAAAGATTCTCGTAAAAACACCATCAAAACATGATGAAACAGTCTTTGAAACGCAACTCCCGCCGCCTGACCGCAATGGGTTACCCCATGCCCGGGTGGCCTACGTGCGAACGGGCCGCTTTACAGGCTCCACGTCCCTTGATCTATACATGTGGTTTGGAACGCCGATGGGACGCAGTTTAGTGATCGACGCTAACTCCCGAAATATCGTTTGGGAAAAAGGAGAAGTCCCCAACTCAGAGCGGTACTGGGGTGCTACCTTGAATCTCGCCGCAGCCTATGATTACGATTCTGACGGTGCAGATGATGTCGTGTTTACCAATCCTGATTATTACTGTATAGCCTCAGGACGTACGGGTGAATTTTTGCTCGGACCCGCTTTTCCACCCGATATTTTCAAGCAGTCGAGTCAAGGATTGTATACGCTTCCCGCTATCCTGGAGCGGAATGAATCAACCCCCCTGGTTTGCCTTGTCGCGGGCCATTACTTCCAAGCCGCCATGACGATCAAGGCCGAGCCCCTATGGTACAAGGTGCCTCAGCCCGGTGAGGCGCGGAGCGCCGAGGAAGGCTTTCTCAGGTTGCCGAGCGGAGACTGGCTCCTTGGCTTTGGCCGGCAGAACGGGAACTTCGCCTGCATCAACGTTAATGACGGAACGGTCCGCTGGGAGATGCCGGTGGAAGCCACATGCAGCGATGTGGCATCGTGTGACGTGGATGGCGACGGTCAGTTTGAGTTCCTGTTCGGAACCAGCCATGGCCAGGTGTATGCTGTTGGCGATGCGTCGGGCAGTCCCCGGGTGGTCTGGAAGCTCGAGGCGGGGGCGGCCGCAGGTGGGCCGATTCCGGCCGATGTCGATGGCGATGGGAAGAGCGACCTGATTGTTCCCACTGCGGATGGATTCGTAAGTCTTTATATAGCGCGGGGTAGCGCGATTAAATCGTAAGGAGTGACCGTGAGAAAAGTACTGGTGACTGGGGCGGCGGGATTCATCGG
>JAIBAQ010000228.1 GCA_019695095.1 Candidatus Hydrogenedentota bacterium | reverse complement strand
AAGCAACACGCACTTATTCGTGCAACCCAGCCCTACAAGTGGCCTCGGAGGGCGACCACCCTGTTGTGCGACGTGTTTCCGCTCGCAACACGTCGAATTCTCCGAGTTGCGACTACGGAAAATCCAAAAGCGTTCGCGCTCGTGGCTCTTGGAAGCTTGGTCTCCTATGATCGGTCGCATCAGCAAGCCGACGCTGACCGTGCAGTCTTCCATCTGCGATGGCTGCTTGAGCATGCGGAGCAGGGACATGCGGGGCTTTGCTGGGGATATCCCTTCAATGTCTTCGGCAAAGGACTTGATACTCCGGCAGGGACTCCGATTGGAGTCGTCTGTTCGATTGCCGGCGACGCTTTTGCGCGCGCCTACGCCGTAACAAAAAGTCAGGAGTATCTTGACGCAGTCATGCGAATTGCCGAGTTCTTTCTCAAGGAAATTCCTCGCCTGGATTGCGGCGGCGACTTGTATTGCTTCGGCTACACACCACACGACAAACGACGTGTCCACAACGCGAATCTCCATGTTGTTGAACACCTTTACCGCACCTATAGCCTGACGGGCGACACGCGCTATGTAAATGCTGCGGAGCCCGCTCTTGAGTTCACCGTACGTTCGCAGCGAAACGACGGTGCGTGGACTTACGGTGACTGGAATCAAGAAGAACCCTACGAGAAGGCCCTGATGGATGTCATCGATCATCATCATACGGGATTCGTTTTGCGCTCCCTCCATGAGATACACGGCGTGACTCATAGTGAGCACCTAGAATCTGCCGTTCGGCTAGGATATGCATTCTACAGGGACAGGCTCTTCAACACCGATGGAATGCCTGTCACAGCCAGTGGTACTTATCCGGTCGATATTCACGCATGTGCGGAAGGAATATTATGTCCCAGCGCCCTCTCGACTTGGTTCGATGACGGACTCCAGACGGCCTCGCGTTGTTTGATGTGGTCGGCCGCGCATATGCGAAACCCGAACACGGGCCTCCCCTACTATCGATTATACCCGTGGTTCGCCTCGAAGCTTCTATGCACTCGATGGGGACTCGCATGGATGTACGCGGCATTGTCTGTCTATACCGCGGCCGCCACACGGACTCCCGTACATCACAAAAAGCGCTGATGCACTCCCATGCCGCTCTCTACCTCTGGTATACAGGTTCCGTCAGAATTCTGTCTGCCAGCTTCGCTGCGACCACAGCACACCCCTTCGCGGTCAAGTGCTTATTGAATCGGAAGTAGATGGTTAGGGGATCGGGCTCCGCGCGCAATGCAGGCGCGATACGTACCAACGGAAGCCCTTCGTCCGTCAGTGCCTGTTCCATAAGCCTGAGAGTCTTGCCGCGTTCATAGATAGATTGTGTGCCCGCAGGTTCGCAAAAGAGCTCCCAATAGGGATCGTAGAACATGTGCATGCCAGGGATGCAATAAGCAAGAAGCGGGATATTATGTGCGTCGCACGTGTCTCGCAAGGAAGCGATATCTTCACGAAAAAGCGTCCACCCCTCCTCAACCTCCGGATAATAATCAACCAGCTCGGTCTCTATTTCTGAATTGCGCCCCTCGGGGGGAGGCAGACTAAGCTTGGGCAATTCGGGAACAAACCTAATTGACTCCAAAACCCCCGCTAGCAGGTTTTCTCGTCCGGTCGCCGTTACAAGCAATTGATAGACTCTGCTGTGCATTCTCAGCCAGCGCTGAACACGAATGTGAAAATACATCTGGTACTGAAAGGCAAGCTGGCGCTCAACGATCGATTTGTAATACGAACGCAAGTATTTTCCTTTTCGCGTCAATGAGTCGCTGATGTCGTTATTGGTGAACGTCTGGAGGATCACCAAATCAGGCTCAAGGCTTATCCCTTTCCTCTTGAGGAGCAAATGCTCTTGCCAAGGCGCGTACCCCTCAACTCCAGCATTGATTACCGTCACCTTCCGGTCTGGCATTCGCGACTGAAGTATCTTCTCAAGTACTTTAGGAATCGTCTGCGCAGACTCGACGCCGTAACCGAATGTAAACGAGTCGCCGAGCATAAGAATGCGAAATTCACCGGGCAACTTGGCCGCCACAAAATTGTCCCGGAATCCTTGTTCGGAAATCGCTATTTCGAAAGACTCCCGTCTATCGGGATCATCGTAGTACTCGCCGTAATGCTCCAGTGGCACTGTTATCCGCGCACCGGGATTATTGATGAACAGCAACTCTGGATCGCCAATGCGGTAGTTGGAGTGCACCGGCAGCGCTGGCTCCAAAAGAAGTCTTAAGCCAATCTCGCAGAGGCCAAGCCCGATAAATGTTGCACACAGCATCAGCGCGCCGTTAAGTAAAACTTCTTTCATCCTGCTGGCAGTGGGGAATCGCACACGTCCTTCCGCAAGTAACAGACAGATGAAAGCCCATGCGATTGACGTCGGCAGATGTGCGCCTCTTATAAGCAGACCATATACAAGAAGGAGTAGTGCCCCCAAGTTCAGGATAGCGGCCCTGCTTTCTCGTTTTAGCCATCTGGAATCGTCGGGTGCCACTCCACGCCATGTTCGAACAAAGCTGAACAATGATACTGTAGCCACAGAAAATGCGTAGAAAGCCCCGTCGGGAAAAGATGGAATCAACCGGTCCACGATGGCACTCACGGCGGCCAGGAAGGACATTGCAGGAAGACAACCCCTTGGAGCTAGCCCAGCAATCGTCAAATTGAGTACGACAAAGCCTGCCCCGTGACCGGTGCCACGAAGCGCTACGGCAAGAATCACAAGCTGGATTAACCTCGATAACGGAGAAAAAAGCATAAGTACATTCCCCTGAGTCCACCAAATCAGCAAAGAGCCTAGCACCGACACCAAGGCATAGATCAAGGAGAAAAGTCCGCTACGATTAACAACTCACTGACTCGGTATAGAAAGACCGCTTGTGAGAGCACCAAGAGTGAATTGCAGCCGTCAACCGCCATTTGTTACCCTCCTGTATCATCGAGCTGAACAGTCACACGTGTTTCGAAACCGCTGGGAATTCGGGTCCTCAATGAAGCAGGTTCTCGTAAAAGGGGGAAAAGTCCACGTCGAAGAGGTTCCCCCGCCGTGCCTTGTCGAAAATGGCGCGCTAGTCCAGATTCACTATTCACTAATCAGCTCCGGTACCGAATCGGGATTTGTCTCCAGCGGCGGCACTGCGTCGTTTGTGGCCAAGAAGGCGCGCGATCCGCTCAACGTCGAAAAACTGAAGCGAAAGATCGCGAGCGTTGGCATTCGGCAGACTATCGACCTCGTTAAGAGCAAGCTGTTCGAGTTTCAAGCTCCGGGTTACAGTGCCGCCGGGGTGATTGTTGAGTGCGGGCCGAAGCTCCATGGATACCGCGTCGGCGACCGTGTCGCGTGCGCTGGTGTTGGCTATGCAAGTCACGCCGAGTATGACGTCGTCCCTCAAAACCTTCTCACCCCCATCCCCGATGGAGTAGAACTCGATGAAGCGGCCTTTGTGACTCTGGGCGCTATTGGGATGCAGGGCGTCAGGCAGTTGTTTCCCACCTTCGGCGAAACCTTCATTGTTATGGGACTCGGACTTCTCGGGCAATTGACTCTTCAGATTCTGCGAGCAGCTGGCTGCCGCGTTATTTGCTCCGACCCTATCCAGGCGAAGAGGGACTTGGCCGCCTCATTGGGCGCCGAGGCCGTCTGCGCCCCCGGTGAACTCTCTAGTATTACCGACGAGTTCACGGGCGGATATGGCGCGGATGGCGTGCTAATCTGCGCCGCATCCAAAGGCAGCGAAGTAACGAATTCGGCGCTGGATTTGTGCCGCCAAAAAGGACGTGTGTCTGTGGTCGGCGCAGTTGGTATGCAATTGGCCCGCGAATCCATGTATATGAAGGAGCTCGATTTTCGCCTTTCGTGCTCCTATGGCCCCGGCCGGTATAACCCTGAGTATGAGGAGAAAGGCCTCGACTATCCCATCGGCTATGTCCGGTGGACCGAGGGTCGCAATATGGCGGAGTTCCTTCGCATGATTGCGGAAGGAAAGGTCAAGGTACGCCCGCTGGTATCCGTCACCAAAGATGTCGGAGATGCCGACGATGCGTACAAGACTATACTGGATCCCGAATCCGGCGCCGTTTCCGCGCTGCTCAAGTATCCGACACCTCAAGCTGAATCGCCTGCAGTCACGCGCAAATTCACGCTGAAGACAGCCTCATCGAAGCAAAGCGACTTGCGAATCGCAGTAATCGGGGCGGGAGGATTCGCCAACGCCTTCCACTTGCCGAACCTGCAGCGCATGTCCGGAGTGCGAGTTGCCGCAGTCTGCAGCGCAACCGGCGCGAAAGCCAAGCAAGCCGGCGAAAAGGTCGGGGCGGACTATTGCACAACCGACTATCGAGAGATACTCGCGGACTCTTCGATAGACGGTGTTGTGATTGCAACGCGCCATAATCTGCACAAGTCCATGGCCCTTGATGCCATTGACGCAGGAAAGCACGTGTTTGTAGAGAAGCCATTGGCTCTCACGGTTGATGACGCAAAAGAAGTGTGTGCTGCCGTCGAACGAACAGGTCTCTTGCTTTCCGTGGGCTTCAATCGACGCTTCTCCAAATTTTCGTTGCTTGCGAAAAAAGCCATGGGACAAATGCATGGACCGAAGATGTTGCTCTATCGGTGCAATGCGGGCCAGCTTCCTCCGGGGCATTGGACAATGGACCCGGAAGTGGGAGGCGGCAGAATCCTCGGCGAATGCGTCCACTTCTTTGATTTGTGCTGTTGGTTTGCTGAACAGGACCCCGTGGATATCCGTGCGGATCGCATCGATGCCGACTCCCGCTCGGTCAACGCCCCTGACAATGTTACCGCGCTTCTCCGTTTCGGTGATGGCTCGCTCGCAACTATCGTGTACTGCGCTCTGGGACACCCGGCAATCCCAAAGGAACACATCGAGATCTTCGGCAGTGGCAAGGGCATCGTCATCGAAGACTTCCGCAGCGTGAGATTTGCCGGTTTCTCGCAAAAAGATATCAAGCAGAGCGGAGAACACAAAGGACAGTTTGAATTGCTTGAGAACTGGGTGCAGGCAATACAAGGCAAAGCGCAATTGGAAGTCACTGCCGCGCACGGCCTGCGAGCTACCGAAATCGCGTGTGCCGTCTCAAGGCAGTGCATCCAGCCGAATGCGATTCCTGACGGGCCCAGCGACAGCCCGGTATGAAGATTTGCATCCTTAATGTACTCCACCCGCCATTCGACAAGCGCGTTTTCCATAAGGTGGCAACTAGCCTTGTCCGCGCCGGTCACACGGTGGTATCCATTGTCCCCTCCACCGAGCCAGTTCCCGAGACACAGGGAATCACGTTTCACGTAATCCCCCCGGCGGCAAGTATCCGAGGGCGTCTCATCTCTGTTGTTCGCTTGATCCGACACGGCTTGCGCGAGAGAGCCGATGTCTACCTCGGAGTTGAGCCCGAATCTTGGTTTGCCGGATTGGTCGTCAAGTGCTTGTTGGGTTGCAAAGTTGTGCTGGATCTGCACGAGTACGTGCCTACCGAATTCGCAAAGTTCTTCCCGAAATCGCTTCACGCGGCCGTCGCATGGATAACGCTCGCGGCGATGCGCATTTTCGCCCGTTTCACAGACCACATCATCCTCACGCGGAATTCCTTCGATGGACAATTTGCGGGGCTGTCAACACCGCGCACAGTTGTGATCAACACAAATCACGTACAACCCGCATGCGGTGAAATCCCCGAAGAACTGTCCCAGCGATACGGGGCGCGTCCCACGCTCATTCACCAGGGGCTATTTGGAGACGTGCGCGGATCGTGGAAACTACTGGAAGCAGTCCGCATCGTCGTGAGGCAGAAACCGGATCTGAAGGTCATCATTCTTGGCGAGTACTCCTATGGCAGCCTGGATGAGTACCACTTGGCAATCAAGAACGCCGGCTTGGACGCAGTTTTCGATTTCGAGTCGTGGGTCGCTTACGAGAAGGTTCCAGCCTACATCGCAGTCTCCGACATCGGCCTTATCTTGTTTCAACCCGGCCCCATCAATCACACTCTTGCCATGCCACACAAGCTCTTCGACTACATGCGCGAAGCCAAACCAACCATCGCTCCCGAATTCGCTTTGGAAGTCCGGGCAATCATGGCAGAAGCGGACTGCGGAATCCTGGTCAATGTGACAGACCCTCAGTCTATTGCTGACGCCATTCTTCGACTGCTGGACGATCCCGCTGAAGCGCGGCGTCTGGGCGAAAACGGAAGACGTGCAGTCGAAACAAAATTCAATTGGCAAAACGACGAAAGAAACCTGATTGCGGCATTCGCAAGCTTGGAGAAGAAAAAGTAGATGTGCGGCATCGCGGGTCAGGCAGGAGCGGGCGATATCAGAGTGGTGCAGGCTATGTGCAATCGCTTGGCCCACAGGGGACCCGACGATGAAGGATTCTATCAATCCGAAGGTGTCTGCCTGGGCCATCGCAGACTCAGCATCATCGACCTATCCGGTGGTCATCAGCCTATTGCCAACGAAGATGAGACTGTCTGGATAGTCTTCAATGGCGAAATCTACAACTTCCAGGAATTGCGGGCCGACCTGGAAGCTCACGGACATGTTTTCCGCACGAACAGTGATACCGAGGCGATCATTCACGCCTATGAAGAATATGGCGAGCAGTGCCCCGCCCGATTGTTTGGAATGTTCGCCTTTGCTATCTGGGACTCCAATCAACAAAAACTCTTTGCAGCCCGCGATCATGCAGGCGTGAAGCCCCTGTATTACGCGGAGCATGAGGGCAGTCTTCTTTTTGCTTCCGAGATTAAGGCCCTTCTCGCGGCGGGTGTCTCCAGACAAATCGACTATTGTTCACTCGACGACTACCTGACCTATCTCTACACCGTGCCTCCTCGAACCTTGTTTCGAGACGTGAAGCAACTCCCTCCGGCCCACAGCCTGACATGGCAGGACAACCGCCTCACTGTTCGCAGATACTGGAAACTTGAACACCATATAGAAGAGCGATCTGAAGACGGCTGGGTGGAAGAAATCCGGTCATGCCTGCAATCCGTCATCGAGGGGAACATGATCGCTGATGTTCCGTTAGGGTCATTCCTGAGCGGAGGACTGGACTCAAGCACGATTGTCGCGATGATGAGCCGTGTGAGACAGGATCCTGTGCGGACATTCACGATTGGATTCGGGGGCGACGGTAACCTCTACGATGAGGTCGAAGAAGCAAGGGCCATAGCGCGCCATTTTCATACGGACCACCAAGAACTACAGGCCCAAAGCGGGATTGTCGAATTGCTCCCGACCGTGATCCGCCATTTCGACGAGCCTTTCGGAAATCCGACGGCACTCTTGGCGTACATCTTATCCGGCGAAATTCGAAAGCATGTGACCGTCGCATTGGCGGGAGACGGCGGCGACGAGCTTTTCGGAGGCTACGCCCGCTACGTGGGCGCAGCGTGGGCCGAGCGATACCGGTTGGTACCGGATCCGATTCGGCGCTGGGTCATAAACCCTCTTGTGCAAATGCTGCCCGAGAGCACTCGCGGCAGACACGCACTGCGGCGCTTACGCGAATTCTCCTCCGGCGCATTGTTGAGCCCGGAGGCCATGTATACTTCGTGGGTCACCTACTTCGGCGAAGAAGAACGCGAAGCGCTTTACACAGGCGATTTCAGAGCCAAGGTGAAAGACCACGATTCCCTCGCTTACATCCGCCGCTTGTTCGGCGAATGCACGGCCACCGACATCGTGTCGCGAGCAATGTATGTGGACGCCAATTCCTTCATGCCGAACAATGTCCTTCAATACAGCGACAGAATGAGTATGGCGCATGCGCTTGAGATTCGTGTTCCGTTCACCGATCCACGGTTAATGGAACTGATGGCACGAGTCCCAAGTAGTCTCAAGATTCGCGGCGGCGAAACAAAATACCTCATGCGGCGTGTGATGCGGCCCGACTTACCATCCGAGGTGCTGTCACGAAAGAAGATTGGTTTCAATCCGCCGATGGGGGTTTGGCTCAAGACCAGTCTGACAGCCCAAATTGAGGACTTATTGTCCAAGCAGGCCATTGAAGCCAGAGGCTACTTCAGGCCCGAATCCATTCAAGCCATGCTCTCGGCCCATAGAAACAGCCAGCGTGACTTCACATGGCACATTTGGTCACTACTCTTCCTGGAACTCTGGCACAGGATGTATATTGATTCCCCTCCCA
>JAIBAQ010000227.1 GCA_019695095.1 Candidatus Hydrogenedentota bacterium | reverse complement strand
CGCCTGCATCGTTCCGCTTGATGCGTATTATCGCGACTTGTCGGCGCTGACGCTGGAAGAACGGGTGCGCTGCAACTTTGACGAACCCGCAGCGTTCGACTGGCCGTTGCTCGAAACCCACCTCGATGCGCTGGCACGAGGGCAGGCCATTGAGATGCCCGCCTACGATTTCGCCATCCACACGCGCAAGCCTGAGTCTGTTCGCGTCGCCCCGCGCCGATACATCATTGTCGAGGGACTTCTGGCGCTTTGGTCCGAGAAGCTCAGGGCCATCAGTACACTGCGCATGTATGTCGACTTGGACCCTTCGCGTTGCCTGTCGCGTCGTGAGCAACGCGACGTGGCCGAGCGAGGCCGATCCGTCGAATCTGTACGTAAGCAGTTCGCGCAGACCGTCGCCCCGATGGCCGAGCGCTACGTAGCGCCGACCAAGCGGTATGCCGACCTCATCATTCGCGGCGATGCTCCCCTACGCCAATCGCTTCATGAAGTGCTTGAACGTTTGAACGCTTCGCCGTCTACTTCTTCGTTTTGATGAAGGCGTCTTTCACGGGCGTCGCGATCCAGCACTTCGGCGGCTTCAACCCGAAAATATGCGCGACGGTGGGAGCCGTCTGATAGGAGTCCACGGGCTCGGGAATCTCATAATGGGCTTTGATTCCAGGACCGGCGATGATCCACGGCACTTCTATCTCCGCCATGGTCGATCCTCCGTGTCCTTTGTCTTTGCCGCCGTGGTCGGAGACAACCATAACGACAGTCTGCTCTTCGATCTTGGCATCCTTGATGGCGGCGACAATGTCGCCCACGAACTTGTCTGCCTCCGTGACGGATGCGTAATACTCGGGCGATCCGTGGCCCGATGCGTGACCCGCGTGATCGACGAGGTCGAGATGTACAAAGAGAAGCGTAGGTTTGAATTCCACGATGTACTCGCACGCGCGCCGCGCAGTCAGCGCCGCGCCTTTTGGATTAGCCGCCCGATTCACCATGTCACGCTCGAACAAGCGCCCGAAATCGCCCCATTCATAGAGTGCCGCCGTGTTGGCATCGGGGCGTTGCTGACGGATTACGCTGAAAATAGTCGGAAACATCCCGCCCGGCCCTTTGACCGTAGGGGCGATTTCGAATTTGTCGAGCTGCCAATCGTTCGACGTTATACCGTGCTGCTCGGGACCCGCGCCCATCAAAATCGACGCCCAATTGGAACTGCTGCTGGTGGGCATCACGCCGCGCGCATGAAGACTGTACGATCCCCGCTTCATCAGTTCATCCATGTTGGGCGTGTCCGCCTTTTCAAGGCCGTCCGGACTCATGCCGTCGACACCGATAATCACAACGTGCTCCGCTATCGGAGCAGCCGCAAAAACGGGCGTCACGCACACGAACGCAGCCGCACACAGCGCGGCGTGCACGAGCCTAATCTTCAATTTGCGCATCATTCAGTCTTCCTCCCGACGGACGCAGCCGTCCCACGCAATCCGTTCGGCCACTATCACGGCACAGCGTGGCCAAAGCCCCCCTGACTATAGTCCTGCAAACTAAGCAGTCCGTTAGCAAAACTCCGTACGTGCGCGCACCCGGAGTATCAGCCGACAAAGCGCAACAGGTGATAATTCTTCTTCCCCGATCGGATCACCGCGATGCGTTCGCCGCAAAGCGAATCCGCCGACAAGCGCGCATCTTCCTGAGTGACGCGCTCATTGTTCAGGTAGAGTCCGCCGTTCTGCACCAAACGCTTACCCTCTCCCTTACTCTTCACAACGGCGCTTTCGACCAGAACATCCAGCAACAGCCGGTTCGCGGAGAGCGCATCTCGCGGCACGTCGCTCGATGGGACCTCGCTGAAGATATCTTCCAGCGTGGCATCGTCCAATCCCGAAAGCGAACCTCCAAACATCGCCTGAGAGGCATGAACGGCCTGGTTTAATGCATCGTCGCCGTGCACCAATCGCGTGACTTCCTCGGCTAGACGCCGCTGCGCGGTGCGCTTCTCGGGCGCCTCGCGCAACTCGCCATCGAGCCCCTCGACTTCCTCACGGGACAGGAACGTAAACAGACGCAGCAGACGCGACGTGTCGGCGTCGGCCTGATTGATCCAGAACTGATAGAACTTGTAGGGCGATGTGCGCTTCGGGTCAAGCCACACCGCGCCGGCCTCCGTCTTGCCGAACTTGGTGCCGTCGGACTTCTCCAGCAACGGGAACGTAATTCCGTACGTGTCCTTGTTTTCAAGGCGGCGCGTCAGGTCCATCCCCGCAACTATATTGCCCCACTGGTCACTGCCGCCCATCTGAATACGGCAGTCGTGCGTCTGGCAGAGATGCAGAAAGTCATAAGCCTGCAACAGACTGTAGGTGAACTCCGTAAACGAAATACCCTGGTCGCGGTTTTCCAGGCGTTGCTTGACGGATTCCCGCGCCATCATCACGTTCACGGAAAACAGCTTGCCGATGTCGCGCAGAAAATCAATCAACCGCAACTCGCCCAACCACTCAAGGTTGTTGAGCAACAAGGCACCTCGCGGACCGGAGAAGTCCAGGAATCGTTCCAGTTGCGCTCGGACGCCCGCGGCGTTCCTATCGATGTCTTCGCTGGAAAGAAGGCGCCGCTCCTCGGACTTAAAACTGGGGTCGCCAATCATTCCCGTGCCGCCTCCCACTAACGCGATGGGGCGGTGTCCAAAACGTTGCAGCCGCATCAGGCCGATGACGGGCAGCAGGTGTCCGATGTGGAGACTATCGGCCGTGGGATCAAACCCGACGTAAGCCGTGAATGACTGCGTCTCCAATCGTTCGGCCAAGTCGTTATGAGTTACCTGGTGAATAAATCCACGCCAGGTCAATTCTTCAAACAGAGACATAGTCGTTCTCCAGGGGTCACAACTGCGCGGTACGCGCAGGGATTCTCACATAGCAGCCACCAAGGAAGGAAGAAGTCAACAGGCATACGCGCCGCGGGCACACGGAGCGCCCGCGGAAAACCCCTCACATACTCGTTCAGATCGCGTATTCATGCCGGGAATCGTAGCAGAGCCGCGCGAATGCGCGCAACGAACGCTCAGAGTCCCGAGCGCAGCACGGCATCGCAGATCGGACCGCGCGATTTCGCCCCCTTAAGCACCAAATGGGCATAGTTCTGCGTGCCGCGCATCATGCGCACGATCCAGTTCAATGCGTTGTTTGACTCGTTCAAATACGGATTGTCCACCTGCCGGGTATCGCCCAGGCAGAAACACTTTACGTTCTCGCCCATGCGCGTCAGCACGGCCCGGATCTCCGTCCGCGACAGGTTCTGCGTCTCGTCGATGATCACAACCGCATCTTCGATGTTCATACCTCGGATAAACGCGAGGGGAAGTATCTCGAATCGATCGGTATTGTATCGTCCACCGGATTCATTGGGGTCATGGAAGATCTTGTTCGCGGGACGAATGGCGTGCAGTTTTGTGATCAACCCGTACAAGTATCGAATGTAAGGATCGAGCTTCTCATTGACGTCGCCGGGCAAGTATCCCATCTTTGCCCCGATTTCGATCATGGGCTTTAGCACATAGATCTTCTCGAACCGCTTCTGCTCGAGCACAAGGCAAAGCGCTGCCGCGAGGGCAAGGTAGGTCTTTCCGTAACCCGCTTCGCTCTGAAGCGTGACAAGGTCGATGTGCTCGCTCATGAGCAGCTCGAAGGCCAGATTCTGGTAGACGTTTCGCGGTTTGACCTTCCAGACCTCATGCTCGTAGTCGATTACTCGGGGTCCGTCGGGGCTGAAAAACAAGGGCTTTCCTTCATGCCACGCGAAACTGTTCGGTATGCGCTCCTCGTCCTCCTTCACGAATCCGGTGTACTGCTGAGACTCTGACTCATAGGGATGGGAACTCTTGTACTCCTGGCTGCGAACTCCGCTGAATTCCGCCAGCAACTGGAGGATGCGGTCGTTGGTTACGAGAATGGGATCGGTCATCCCCCCGCTCTGAACTTCCTTGAGTATCTGCAAGTCAACATTGGGGATGAGGGGTTCGTCCCCCTCCTTCCGAATGAGCTGAATGACCTCCAAGTTGTCGCGAATGGAATCGATCGCCTTCGCCACCAGGTGCTTGACCCGCGGCTCTTTCTTCAACTTATTCAATTCAAGGATCACATGAAACGGTATGCCGACCGTGTTCTCCTCTCCGTTGCGCAGAATGTGAATGCAGTTCGGATCTTCAAGCAGGGCGTTGGTGTCGAGTACGTAGCACTTTTTCATCTTGAACCTCCACGCGCAGGCCGCCCTTCTGGAGCGGACACGCGATTCCGCGAGAGAGTATGGACGTGCCGTCGCCGGGCTGAACCGGGACACGGGGAGTAGGGGAAATGCGGTAGACTCCGCCCGTTGAGAAGAATGGCAGGGTATCGGGCGGGGAAGCTGTCCGGCCAACCGCAGCCGACCGCGTCTGCCCTCTGCTAGCAAATGCCCCTGCCTGGGGCCGTCTCTCCGACCGCCTAAGACGTATGGTGGAGCTCCTTCGATTGTGGCCGAGCCATTTTTCACCGGTTAGACCGGTCTGCCCAGCCCCGCGTGAGGCCTCATCACCGTCGATGGATTTTTGCGCAGAACATGCCGCGACCCCTGGTAGCGCCATGTTCTAAATGAAGCATAACACACAATATATGGAAACGCCAGAGAAATAACCACAAGATACAGGTTGAAATTCTACCATCTCCCGCAGGCTGCGGCAGACCCGGACTGGGCTGCCTTCCTCAAGGAATATGGTATCGGGTGAAAGCGTTGCGGTATGCATTGCAACGAGTTATGACAACTCGAACGCAGTTTGCTGACGTGCTATACTCTCGCGGAATTGGTCGAACCCCGCCACACGCGCGATTTCGACTCGGTCTCATTCATTGGTTGACTGCGGTGCAAAGCGCCTGTGGGGCGAATTGTATCCAGCCCATGCTGCGAGGAGCGAAGGGAATCCTGAACAGGGGATACCTGCATCCGACTCTCTGGCAGCCCAGGGCGAATGGTCTTTGGTTTTTGCCGGTAGTACCGTCCGTGACGGATCCTACCTCCCAGCGAAAAGGGGCGCACTGGAATGGCGTCTCCAGGAGGTTCTCGCATGAACTGGAAGAAATTGAATCCTCCCTCGGAAGCAGTAGACGTGTTGTCGAACTGCACAAACGTCATTGTTGCCAATACGTCCAAAGAACTCATTGACTTGGCATGCGGTGGCCCCGGCAGCAATTACTATGAGGTCGCCTACGATATCCCCGGAAGGGGCCGGCTACTGGAGGCCCGAGTTGCGCGCGTTCGCAATGGCGTTTCCGCCAACTATGTGGAGCCCTACATGCGCCGCCGCGACCCGGACTGCATGTTCATGGGCGATGAACTCCCCACGGACAAACCGACGTTCGTCAGCCGGTTCAATCGTGCCTTCTCGGGCGTTCGCACTGAAACGCTGGAATGGTTGAAGCACGAAGAGCTGGCTGTATTTGCGTTTCAGGCGGGTCGCGAAGGCATGGGCATGGACGCCATGGTGATCGCACCGTCTAACGCGGGTTTCTTCGCGCTGGGCCTTGCCCTGCTTCAGGGCATCATACCGGTAGACAAACTGCCAAAGACGTTCAAGCCAAGGCTCGTCATCTATGTGGCGCCCACGTTCCGGCACACCCATTTCAAGGGTAGGCAAGTCGTCGTGCACAACCGCACGGAAGACCTCCACGAAGTCTTTTCCTACAACCTTTACCCTGGTCCAAGCGCCAAGAAAGGCGTTTATGGCAGCTTGCTGAGTCTCGGGGAAAAGGAAGGGTGGGTAACGGCTCACTGCTCGACCGCGCAGGTCGTTACTCCCTACGATAACATCGTAACGATCATGCACGAGGGCGCCAGCGGCGGCGGCAAGAGCGAAATGCTCGAATTGCCCCACCGCGAGGGCGACGGCCGTCTCCTCCTTGGACAAAACACGTTGACCGGCGAACGCCGGCACTTGGCCATGCCCCGCGGTTGCGAGATTCGTCCCGTTACCGACGATATGGCCTTGTGTCATCCGAGCCTGCAAAAGAACGACGGAAAACTTCGCGTCGTCGATGCGGAGAGCGGCTGGTTTGTTCGCGTCAATCACATTCACGAATACGCGACCGATCCGGAGTTCGAAAAGCTGACCGCACAGCCCCCTGAACCCCTGCTGTTCTTGAGCATCGACGCCGTGCCTGGCGGGCGCGCCCTTATTTGGGAGCATGTGGAAGACGAGAAAGGCAAGCCCTGCCCGAATCCCCGCGTGGTCGTGCCGCGCCAGATCATCCCCCGCGTAATCGACGAGCCGGTGACCGTCGACGTGCGCAGTCTCGGCATACGCACGCCCCCGTGCACGCGCGAGAATCCCAGCTACGGAATCTTCGGCCTGTTCCACATCATTCCTCCCGCCTTGGCGTGGTTGTGGAGGTTGGCGGCCCCTCGCGGCTATGCCAATCCGAGCATCGTCGACAAGGGCGAAATGACCAGCGAAGGCGTCGGCTCGTACTGGCCGTTTGCAACGGGACGCCAAGTCGACCACGCAAACCTGCTGCTGCGGCAGATCGAGAACACGCCGGGAACCTTGTACATCCTCTGCCCCAACCAGCACATCGGCGCGTGGCACACCGGATTCATGCCGCAGTGGATTGCCCGCGAGTATCTGGCTCGCCGCGGTATGGCAAAGTTCCGCCCCAACCAGATCCGCGCGGCGCGTTGCCCCTTGCTCGGGTACGCGATGCACGACCTGACCGTGGAGGGCGTGAGCATTCCGCTGTGGTTCCTGCAGGTGCATACTCAGCCCGAAGTTGGCGAGGAGGCTTACGACGCGGGCGCGAAGATACTCGACGACTTCTTCCGGAAGCACGTGAATGTCTACCTCACGCCGGAATTGGATCCTTTGGGTAAACAGATTATCGAGTGCTTCCTGGACGGCGGAAAGTTGGCGGACTACCGCGCCTTTGCGCCTTCGGAATGGATGCCGCAGTTGGATCCAAAGCCTGTAGGCGCATAATCAAATTGCCATCTCACTCGCGAGTCGCCTACAGTGATTGCAGGCGTTCGAGGAGTTGGGCATGAAGCGAAACAGCATTGTTGGGGTGGCGCTGCTGGCATTGCTGGCTGGGTGCGCCACGTCCCAGTCCAAGAAAGAAGCCGAGAAGAAGCTTCCTACGCCCGCCGAGCAATTGGCGGCAAAGGCTGAAGAATTGCGGCAAGCCGTTGAAGCGGATACAGGCAACGTCGAGTTGCACTACCGCTACGGGAATGCCCTGTTCGATCTGCAGCAGTATCCGGCGGCGCAAGCGCAATACGAAGCAGCCATCGATCTGCAGCCCGACTTCGCAGCGGCCCACTGCAATCTCGGTCTTGCGTTGCGCCTGCAAGGCAAGTACGAAGAGGCCATCGAGTCCTATCGTAAAGCCTTGCACTACGAGCCGGACGACGTCGATACGCTGGGCAATCTGATTGCCGCGCTGCGCGCCACGGGCAAGGTCGACGAGATCCTGGAACCCATGCGCCAACTGGCGAAACTCAAACCCGACGACGTTACGGTGCAATCCGAATTGGCCGACATCCTGTTCCGCCAAAAGAAGTATGAAGAAGCCATTCCGGTGTATCAGGAAGTGATTCGACTCGACCCGGGCTTATCCGACGACTTCTACAACCTGGGGCTGTGTTACTTCAGCCTGGACAAGCTGGACACCGCGTTGACCACGTGGCTTACGGCTCTCGCACACGATCCCAAGAATGCCTCGGCCCGCAAAGGGATCGCCGTCATCTACTGGCGGCGCGGCGAATACGACAGCGCATGGAAGGCCGTGGCAGACTGCGAGAGAAACGGCATCTCTGTCGACTCCGAATTCCTTTCAAAACTCCGCGAAGACTCCGGCCGTCTCGGCCCGGGGTCATAGCCCCGAGCCGGCAATACACGAGGTGCCCGCGCGAAACAGCTAGTCGGAACATCTCCAAATTTTTCTGTAGCGCCCGGTCTCCGCCGACACACCTGCCGGCCGCCGGCGGACTGGGTGCGCCCCCTACCGGAATTTGACGGTTCAAGGGGGTGTCCCGGAAGAAAGAACTCTCGCGCAGAGGCGCGGAGGCGCAATCACGAAAACGCCGGTGGACATGATCCTGGTCCTGCTACGTTACGCCCCATATATATGCGCAAGTTCGTTGCACTGGGCCGGCAGGGGCGAGGTGGGAGAATGGAGAATGGGAGACCATTCGGTGGGGGACGAGATGGACGAGATGGACGAGATGGAGACCTGCGGTCGCAAGAGTGGCTGGGTCAGGTGAAGTTACCCCGAATTTGCGGACAGTTGAGTGGGTGTGTTTTTCGGGATTGGTTGTGCCTCGAAGTCCATCGGAGCCGTGTAGCCGATTGAACTGTGGAGGCGGTTACGGTTGTAGAAGGTTTCG
>JAIBAQ010000226.1 GCA_019695095.1 Candidatus Hydrogenedentota bacterium | reverse complement strand
CCGTCCAGTTTCGCGGAACGAGCCGCCATGAAGAACAATTGGAACGGGAACACTAAAGTGTTAGTGAAGGAAACAGAAAGCGACCAAGACTTGCTCTAAATCTGGCCGCATCCATGGGGGAAGGTCAGTCCAGATACCTAAACTGTCGGACAAACATCTCGTACTGTCCGGCTCCATTGGGGAACGGGTCGCGCCAGACCAAAGCGACCGCGCGCTTTTCACCGGTCACTACCCGCTCCTCGTTCAATGTCTGCGCAACCACAATAAGAGTGAACAAGTTCTGGTTGGCATTGAAGAGCCGGTAGGAATTCCGGATCACCGATTCCTTCTCATTGTTGTTCAGAGAAAACGAAGAATTTGTGAACTCACTGGCGGTCACCCACGCCGCCCCACTATCCAGTGATGTTGCTTCAAACGTCGTGTCTTTTGTCGCTAATGCTACAACACTCGCACCGATCTTGCCGGCATTGGCCTGTGATAGTGTGGCCGCCGCGGGTAGAGGCTCGTCCGGCCTCCCCTCGATAGGCGCGCCGGAGAGTGCGGCAATCCAAACGTCCGTGCTGAGTGTATTCGGGTTGATAAAGCCGTTTGTATACGCGCGCGTTACAACATTGCTAAGGGAAAATTTGGTCAAGAGTTGCCGCCCCGGCGGTGTAAACAAATCGATCGTGGTCCATGGTTGCCCCGTGAGAATATAACCCAGCTCAGCTACGGACGTGAGGTTCGTTGAATTCCTCACGTACGCATTGGTCCCTTCCGGCGACAGCGATCCATTTGAAAGAAGGGTCTGAGATTTATTAAAGTCCACGACCGCCGCATTTATGGCCCTCAGACTGTTGGCGGCCTTGACCCAGTCCGCGGACAGATGATTCAACCGCGGGTCATTGGCTTGCAGGGAATCAGCATTGGGTCCGTTGTTCCTCGGGTAGGGAGCAGTCGCGGGTCCTAGCTGAAGGTCCTGCGATTGTTGCGTTGTTCTGTCGACATTGGCGCCCGTGCCGACCTCTGTGACATCCAGACTGATTTGATTGAAAAACTGATTCACGATGCGATTGCCGGTGGCCGGATAAGGGATCGACAAGACATTGGTAAAGGAAACGACTTGAAATGGAGTCATCGCGCTGGCCGGCAGTGTCTTCGGGTTCACCGGGTCAATGGGCGGCGTAACAATGGTTCCACCTGGCGCAAATACGAATTGCCAGTTCACGCTATTCAATCGCACTTGATACGTGTTGCCATTGGTTCCACTCCCCGTGACACATGGATTCCAAAACTCGACGTCGAGGATGACCGTGTTTACGAGATTGCTAACTCCGGGTGCGACATCCACTACCGATACAATCTGCCGAGACACAAGTTCGTTGATCATCGGAAAGCATTCCTGGCAGGGAATCAAGGGGTCAGCGGTGCCCGCGGTGCTGCCGCCGGGGATGAAATCATCGTCAATATAGTCGCGGAAACACTTCCCGATGTCAGGAGAGCTGGGATACAAGCTTCCCAGAACACTCTGCGCCTCGGCTGCGTCCCACCTCCGAGGGTCTGCCGTGTGCACCGTCCCGTCACCCAGATCACCAAGAGGCCTCCAAGCTTCGCTGTTCCAATCGTACCAACCGGGCTCAATGTAACTTAGCGAATACGGGACTAGATCAGTCGCCACTATGGCATTCGTGGCGATAACCTTATTCTCGCCGGGCGAGGGAGTGCCATCGTTTAGGTATACCACCTCCGGCAAAGTTGCGAATCGCGTGTACTTTGACCTGTTAGCAACCAGGTCATCTCCTTTGGACGCTCCAACCTCGGGCAGAAAGTCGAGGTTGATTTCGTCGACCCATACCCCATTGCTCCGCAAACCGCCATCTGCAACGTTTGCGTCTATAAGTCCCGTGCAGTCGAGTGCCACAAAGGCGTAGCGGCCCACGACATTCCCTGTGACAGGATTCGTTGGATCACGAACTTCAATCCATTGCGCATTCTGCGCAATGTTTGAGGCGTCGAGATCCGGGTCGACATTTGAGAGAAATCGGTGAGGGATCCACCCCTGGACTTCGCCGGCAAGCATGTTCATCGTGGATGGCACCTTCAAGAGAGCATTGGTCGAATACGACTCCAGAACAGCCATCTGTTTGGGTTGGTGGATATTCACCGGGCGCGGGTCACTTGCCGGCAATGCAAGAGCATCGTTGTAGCTGTAGTTAATCAGTCGGTCGTTGACTCGATCCATGGCCGAGGCAACACAGCCCTTCAGGAATTGCTCGCAAGCCGCGCCGTCCTTCTGGGCCTCGGATGCCAGCCTCTCCGTCCTCATGCTCGCTAGGAATGTGACCGCCAGAACGAGCAGGATGGCGAGGAAGGACAAGACAACCACAAGGGCTATTCCAGACTTCGACGACCGAGCATCTGACTGACAATTGGACATGGTGCTAGTTGGCCAAAGGATGAAACATTTCCGTGGAGCCAGTTAGAGGAATTCCACGCCTGATCAGGATATTTGACTCCTGATCCAAGAGTCGTTTTAGACCGGCATTATTGCCTGCAGCTCGAAGATAGCTGGCGCGCTTCATCGTGTCCTCAGAGGCGACCTGGATATAGACGTCGATATAGCCAAAAGGTTTATCCGCGGGATATCCCCCCGCACTTACTTGGGAGCTGTCGTAGCGGGGAGGCGATCCCTGAGCAATGTTATTGCCATTCAGGTCGTGCACGTAGCAATCGAATCGCACAATGTTGTCTGCGATCATATCCGGCGACCCGTCCATGTTGTTTAGCTTTGTGTTGTCTCGCCACCACTGCTTCCATGCGGGCGTAAATGGGTCAACCCCATTTGCCACTGCAATATCAAAGTTGGTCTTGGACCGCATAAGCCTATATGTCGTGTATCCTTTGGTCGTGTCGCTACTGACAAAATACCAAACAAGTTGGTAGGCGCGGCCGTCGTTTGGGTCACCAGACGTTGTAACCAAGTAGAGTGCGTCAAAATCATTGTCGACGAAGTTCCCCCTCATGGCACACGCCAATTTATTGTCGACAACAGCGCCCTCGATGGCGCGCACGACTTCGTCGAGGGCGCTCCGGGCGACACCACTTCGAAGAATTGTGTTATTCCCCTTCTTTACCGCATCGGTCGCTTCATTGAATAGCTTCAGCAATGCCAGCATGAGTATCGAGAGGACGGCCATCGCGGACAGGACTTCGATAAGTGTGAAACCACGGCTGTGATGACGGCGATTCATAGATAGCGTGGAACAAATTCCCGATAAAACACGATGCTGCCGGCAGGTTTTCGAGTGCTGTTGTTTATGGCGTCTTTCACGGCTTGCTGTTTGTCACCCGCCCACACCTCGAGGCGTGCGTATTTCGTCGCCGTTCCGCGCGACTGCACGTCGAGTGTATAGGTGAAAGTCGACAGCGCGTAGCCCGAGTCGACACCGAGAGTCTGGTGAAATTGAGGAGCAACAGTAAACGCCTCTACCCCTGCCGAGCCAAAGCCCAACGCACGAACCACGGGCTGGGTCGTCGTAACAAAAGCCATCGAATGAGATTTCGGCACCTCCGCATATGTCCCACCCGATTTGAATTGCGTATCCCACGTGTTACTGGGTGCGATAACCAAAGATTGCGCCTGAAGACTGTCTAGTACCCAACTGGCAAACGCGCTGATTTCCCCCATTTCCGTCGACTTTCGGCAGGAATCGAGTCCCTGGGGAAACATGTTGAATATGGAGAGCACCCCCAAGCCCGCGACAAGCAACGCCAAGGCAAGTTCGACCAACGAGAAGCCGGCGCATGATGACGTCTTTGGGTTATTCTCCATCACTGTCTCTCATAATAATCCATTTGCCCGGTCGCTCCAAATACTCGAACCAAGGCGTTGTTCGTGGATACCTTGATAGGTGCTGATGCAAGTGCTCCTACGCTTGTGTTTATGTTCACTATGCCAGCGATCAGGTAAATGTGCGCCGTGTTACCGGGATTCCAAGTTGAGCCAAATGAGTCAATCGTATATGCACGACCATTCGGCCGGAACTCGATAGCAGGAATATTGTGGTTCTTGGGAGACTGGGAATCGGGAAACGGGTAATTGACGGTCGCAGCATTGTAGCTGTTGAAGATACTGCTTGAGGCCGGTAGTTGCGCGTCAAAGTAGATGCCCTGAGGCAAGTATTTCCAATCGGTTATGTACTCATTGGGCAGATTGTTCTCATCGCCTTCGATAACCGCGTACGATCTGAGTGCGTGCTCGACTTCGCTACCCTGGTACGAAAGCACGCCTCCCTGCGAAGGGCCCGCGTCGGGAAATACTACCCACACATACCTGCGGTGGGTTATTGCATGTTGCCTCGCCAGCCTTAACGTGCTCATGAGCCCGGGGCTCGCAGAGTTCAGGCTGCGCTTTGAGAAGGACTCGAACGCCGGTATGCCTACGGCAAGCAACAGAGCCATGATGCCGATTACGACCAGCAACTCAAGCAGGGTAAACCCCCAGCACTGTTGACGGTTTCTTCCTGCTCGCTTCCCCATCGAGATTCTCATTCCCAGCTCTTGATGTTGTCTGCCGCGGTTGCAGAGTTCGTGTCTGGCCCTGCCGACCAAGAAATCACGTTGTCATATACGGTGTACAAGCTGTTTGAAGTCCTGCCGTCGAAATTCGCGTCAAACGAAACCCTGTAGGGCGTCCCCCAAGGATCGACAAAGTTCCAGCGTGTATCGATGGAATTGCCGCTGATTTCAACGAACTGAATGGCCATGGGATTATCGGGCGTCGCATCCGGCCCCGTGAGACCCGTCTGGTAGTAACGCGCATTGAGAATTCGGACAAAATTCGATGACATGATGGACCCGGTTGACGACTCGTCCGTAGCAGACGGCCAGCGTCCGTACTGGTTCCGATACGCTTTCCATCCTTTCACAATCCGTTGTGCATCTGCCTTCGCCTGCACGCGCTCAGCCTTCTCCATGACCGACCTGATTGCCGGCAGCAGGATCCCGATGAGAATTGCCAAGATGCCAATCACAACAAGCATCTCGATGAGCGTAAATCCTCTCTTGACCGGAATCATTTCGCCCCCCACGAGTAGAGAAGCGATCCCGGCTTATCCGGTTCGGGCCCATAAGACATCACTCCCACCCCAAGATCAGGGAAGGTTGCATCTTTGCTGGGGGAAAGATTAACGATGTCCGTATAGGCATTTCCTCCAAGGCAACAAACACCTATTTCTCCGTCAAACTCGGTGTCCATCGTAATGACGTAGGGATTCCCCCACGGATCGAGATAATATCCGTCATCTTCCTTGTAGGTGTCGCCATCCTTGTCGGTGCCTTCCATCGACTTCGGCGGGATTTCGAGAAAAACAATCTTCCTCACGTTATTTGTTCCATTCACATTTCCGGGTGCCCTGGGGATCGCGCGCAGGATATCCATAACAACATTCATCGTATACTCCGCGCCTTGGGGATTGTTCCTATCCCCAAAGGTTCGGTCCTGATAGCCGTTACTTGTTGGAACCGGCCAAATCCCGTACTCGCGATTGTAGCTTTTGATTGCAGAGACGATTTGCGACATATCCATCCGCGCCCGGGTTATTTCGCCTTTGCGCGCGGCTGCGGTCAAAGCAGGGAGCAAAATCGATGCGAGAATGGCAATGATGCCTATAGTGACGAGGAGCTCGACCAAAGTGAAACCCGTCTTCGCTTCCTCGCAAGGCGAAGAGCTCCGCCGCGGCAAGCCTGCCTGCCGGCCGTAGCCCACCGGGCGACGGCGGGACACCTGAAGCCGGAAACCTGAGTTTCGGTTTTCGGCATCCGGATTTCGCTCCATGCTCATCAATTCTTCCCCCACGAGGTCAGGAACGATTTCGTGGAGCCGGGATCGGGACCGTAGGATATCGCGACGGCCAGAAAACTGGTCACGGTCATGCTCGCAGACGGGGCCGGCGGACTATCAAGCCCGGACAAAAAAGCAGAGCCGTCAAAATTCGCGTCCACGCTGAGTACGTATGGATTTCCCCATGGATCCAAATAGTATCCGTCGGCCTCCACGTACGAACCGCCATCCTTGTCCGTACCGATCATCGAATCTTTCGGAACATCGAGAAAGACTGTGCCCTTGGGATTCCCAACATTGTCCTTGGCACGAAGGTTGTCCATGATGACCTTCTGCTTGTTTGGCTTATTCTTGGCTCCATACGTCTTATCAGGTGCTCCATCGTCCGCAACTGCCACAGGCATTCGTCCGTAGTCACCATAGTACGCCTTGATCGCCGCGACAATCTGCGTCAACTCCGTCTGCGCCCTTGCCTTCTCCGCTTTGGTAAGTGCTGAGTTCAGGGCAGGCATGAGAATCGCCGCTAACACCCCAATAATTGCAATGACCACGAGAAGCTCGATCAAGGTGAAACCGCGACTGAAAAACAACCAGCTCGGCCTGACAGATTCTTCTGCAACTGCCTTGTTTCCAGAAACTTTCATGTGATCAGTCTATGCAAAATCTACACCCAGTAGAGTGCATCGTCTAGTCCAGCAGGTCCGCACTGCTAGAAGTCGCCACGCCAATTCGCAATATCGTCGGAATTGGATGCCGCATTCGGGCCAATAGACCAGAGATCGTAACCGAACTTGGAGTTGCTCTGATCGGCATACGGAGAGGATCCGCGGTGAAGATATCTATAGTCATTGCCCCACGGATCAAGGAATCTGCCTGCCATGGTCGAATTGGTCAGGAACTTGGCGGTGATGAATGGCTCTTTGCCACCAGCTTGTGGTTTGATCCAGAGGTTGGTTATCCACGAAGCGCTATCGTCTGCGGTTAGGCTCACTGGATAGTTGCCGTACGCTATTCGGTGTTCTTCTAACGCGTTCTTGATCTTCGTCAGGTCAACTATAGCGCGCGCACGGTCACTCTTCATCGTTGCAAGCCCCGACACGCCGAGCACGATGCCGACCAGGATGCCGATGATCGTGACGACGACGAGGAGTTCAATCAGCGTGAAGGCCTGCTTGAAACTTGGAACTTGAAACCTGGAACCTGAGTTCATGAAATGAGTACATCCCGATACGGCATGAGCGTCGAGCCCGTTTCTTCCAAGGATTGCCCGCCCGCATCGCTGCGCGAAGCGTTGCGGGCATGGGAAAAAACGACGGCGGAATTTCCAATCGTTGGAAAATCCGCCCGCTCCCCTCGTCAGCCACATCCTGTTGATGCTCTAGTTTTACCCCTCCACTACATCTTTGGATAGATAGCCCGCGAATTTCATCTCACAGATGAAATTCGCGCCCTACCGGGCTTCGACGCGCCCCTGAAGACAGTGGCTTGCTCAGGGCAAGCCTTCGGCGCGTCGAAGGGCGAATCTTGAGCCGTTCGACAGGCTCACGGTCTCGTCACTGCCGAGAGGCATAGGCCCTGAGCCTGTCGAAGGACAAGTCGCACAGCGACGCGCCGAAACTTTGGCGGCAGAAACCACTGCCGCCAAAGCGCATATTGCATCGCTCTCATGTTTACGATGCAATATGCGGGATAGCAATTGCCCGCTGGAAGTCTGGTGTATACTCTGAGTGTGAAACGATCACGCCATCAGGGGAGGTGCCTTGTGCGAGGTTTCGGTCCTGTCCGTCATCCGTCATCCGTCCTCCGTCCTCTCTTCCGTTCGCGCTCCTGCAGCGGCTTCACCCTCATGGAACTGCTCCTGGTCATCGGCATCATCGCCATTCTCGCCGCCCTTCTCTTCCCCGCCCTGAACGCAGCGACGGCCAAGGCCAATGAATCCAAATGCATGAGCAACGCCCGGCAGTGGGGCACGGCTGCGACGCTCTATGTCGCGGATCACGACGGTGCGTTTCCAAATCAGGGGTCGGCGCCCGGTTCCGGTTTTGCGGATCCCACCCCCGGCACGAATGTCCTGGCGTGGTACAATTCGCTTCCGCCGTATGTTGGCAGTCCCGCCGCCAGCAACCTGTGGATCATCCGCAAGATGCCGCGCCCGCGCGACAAGTCGATCTTCATCTGCCCGGCCGCCAAGCTGGAACCGACGATTACGAGCGATCGCGATTACTACGGCAACTACGCGCAGAACCAGTGGCTGGAGGCAGGCAACCGCCCGGCGGGCAGCGGATATTCTAGATACTTGCGCATGAGTCAGGTTGCCAAGCCCGCGTCGTTCGTCGTCATGACCGAGCAATCCAGCGGAATTGGAGTGAACGGTCAGCTGGGCTATAAATACGGCCAGACCCACGTGGTCTACATGGGTTATCCCACATCGGGCGACGGGTTCCGCCACAACAGCAAGGCCAACATCACCTTCGCGGATGGACACGCGGCGGGTTTCGCAAAGTCGGCGATCTACTTTGCAGGCATGGCTGACACCGACAACAGTGGAGGCATCCAATGGAACCCAGACAACTCGAAGCTCGACTACCCGTGATGTCCGCGTGGAC
>JAIBAQ010000225.1 GCA_019695095.1 Candidatus Hydrogenedentota bacterium | reverse complement strand
CCTGTGCTGGGCCAACCCTTCGACGCCATGCAGGTCGTCTAATGGGTCTTTAGATGTTCATCCTCTTCACCAAGACAATGCTTCGGTCCTGCTTTGGATTGTCATGCTGAGTCCGCCCGCGGCGGACGAAGCATCTGGCACCGGGAAGAGCTTGCTTTAAGCCAGATCCCTCGTCCGCCATAGGCGGACTCGGGATGACAGTTAGGCCGCTGAGAATAACGGCTCTCTTTATTCGTGTGATTCGTGGTCAGACTCTTCCCGACCCCAGTCGCAGCTCTCAGTTCACGAGCGTCTCAAACTGCGTCTCGTACTTCTGCGCAATGCCACGCGAGCGCAGAATCAGCACGTTCTCGTCGTTGTCGTCTTCCGCATTTGCACTGAAGTTGTAGCTCCCGGTGATCACGACTTCCGTATCGATGACGATTACCTTGTTGTGCATGCTGTTGGGATTCGAGTCCATATGAATCTCAGCGCCCTTGCGCGCAAGAAGATCGTCTTCGCTGTAACTGCCGCCCGCGCCGCGCGTCTCAAACAAGCCGCGCACCTTCACGCCCGATTCCATTCGCGACACCATCGCTTTTGCGATCGCGTCCGACGTGAATGAAAACGCCATAAACGTGATCGACGTGTCGGCCTCGCGAATCGCTTCGAGGATCGCGGCGCGCGCGCCGTCCTCCGGCGCAAACAGGCAGCGAATGGCCACGCCATCGACCTCGACATTCGGGTAGGGCGTATTGCGCGGCGACTTCGGTCCGAACTTCTCCGCGTCGAACATCTCGCGGAACTCGGTGGTGTAGTCTTCGGCAAGTTGTTCGCTTTCGATCCGCAACGAGTTGTTGTCGTTTCGAAACAGGCAGTTTTCCGTGATGTTGGTCGAACCCGTCCACACAATCGTGTCATCCACCACGCAGAACTTGTCGTGCATGAATGGACGCCGTTTGTCGAACACCACGCGTATCCCTTCGTCCATGCATAGTCGCACAGCATCGCGATCTTCGTATCCGCTGTCGGACACGATGCCGACCTCGACGCCCTCTTTGTGTTTCTCGACAAGCACCTTCGCCGCTTCCACATACTCGAAGTCGTAGAAGGCGCAGCGCAGCGATTTCTTCGCGCTGCGCAGCAACGTCAGCAACGCGTCGTCGATATCTCCGCCGCGCATGCGCGACCCCGGCGCGAAGTAAACGGCGATGCGCTCCGTCTCCTCCGAGGCGGCCGGTTCAGGGTTTGGCAGCGGCGGCTGTATCGAAGCGGTCTGTACCCGATTCGGAATGCTGCCAAGGAATGCCGTTGCATCGCGCGAGAAATTACCCAGGTCTCCGCCTCGTACCATGTAGACCGCTACCGCGCCTACCAGCACGATGCAAAAGAGCAGCGGCAGCGCCAAGCGCATCCGCACACGTTTGACCGACTTCTTTCTTCCTCGTGGCATGCCGCGGATTATGGCACAACTTCGCGAACAAAAAATGAATGGACAGGATTGACACGATGAACATGATTGAGAAGAGAGAAATAGAGGCGCATCGTCTTCTGTTTTTCGGATTCTTCGCACTACTATCCGAAAGAGTCTGTGCAAGCTTCACGAATTTTCCCGTGCTCCCAGTGTTCCCCGTGGTTTGAAACGAAACGTGCCCGATTGATCCTCTTATCGGCGTTTATCGGTGTTCATCGGTGGTTGAGTCAACTTGGTTGTGGCTATGCTGCGCTGCGTAGATCTTGTGAATCGTGTCCATTCGGTTTTTGCCATGTGGAAATGCGTCGCGCTACGCACTACCATTGCGGCATGTTTGCATTTCTACGAGGCACCGTCGCGCGAAAAGGACTCACCCACGTCGAGCTCGACGTGCACGGGGTGGGCTACGAGGTGTTTGTTCCCGAAGGCGTATACCGCAAACTTACGGTCGATGCCGAAACCACCTTGCTTACCCATTGTCACATCCGCGAAGACCTCTTCCACATCTACGGATTTCTGCGCGAAGAAGAGCGCGCGTTGTTTGTCACGCTGCTGTCGCTCTCCGGCATCGGACCCAAACTTGCCATGGCCATCCTCTCGGCGATGAGCGTCCAGGCCTTTGGCCGCGCTGTGATGCAGAACGACGTCACCGCGCTCACCCGCGTCAGCGGCGTCGGCAAGAAAGGCGCGCAACGCATCATCCTTGAGATGAAAGCGAAACTCGGACAGGACGCCGAACTCAACGCGATTCTCGGCGAGCCGGAAGAACCCACCGCCGACACCGACGACGTAATTGCGGCGCTGTGCGCGCTCGGGTGCACGCTCGGCGAGGCCCGCAAAGCCGCCAATGCCGCGCGCAAATCCCTCGGCGACGACGCGACGCCCGAAGATCTCGTGAAGGCCGCGCTGCGCACGATGGCGAAGGTGTAATCGATCATGGCGACCGAAGAAATCCTGAGCGGCGGACCGACCGGCGAAGACCGCGAGTACGAGGAGCGCATCCGGCCCGAGCGCCTCGACGAATTCCCCGGCCAGGAACCGATCAAGGAAAAGCTGACCATCGCCATCGCCGCCGCGAAGGGCCGCCGCGAACCGCTCGACCACTTGCTGCTTTCCGGCCCGCCCGGACTCGGCAAGACGACCCTCGCGCGCGTGCTCGCCAACGAAATGGGCGTCGACTTCAAAGCCACGTCCGGGCCTGTTATCGAACGCCAAGCCGACCTGACGGCCATCCTCACCAGTCTCGAAGAATTCGACGTGCTCTTTATCGACGAGATCCACCGCTTGAATCACGCCGTCGAAGAAACGCTTTATTCCGCGATGGAGGATTTCGAAGTCGACATCATGCTCGGTAAAGGCCCGACGGCGCGCAGCATGAAGATCGGCCTGAAGCCCTTCACGCTCATCGGCGCGACGACCCGCGCGGGCCTGCTCACGCCGCCGCTCCGCGCGCGCTTCGGCGACACCTGCCGCTTCGAGTTCTATTCGCCCGAAGAGTTGGAAGCCATCGTCACGCGGTCCGCGCGCATCCTCAACGTAGCCATCGACCCCGACGGCGCACTCGAAATCGCCTCGCGATCGCGCGGCACCGCCCGCATCGCCAACCGCCTGCTCCGCCGCGTCCGCGACTACGCCCAGGTCAAGGCCGATGGCGCGATCACGAAACCCATCGCCGACGCCGCGCTCCGTCTCATCCGCATCGACGAACTGGGCCTCGACGACATGGACAAAGCCATCGTCCACACCATCATCGAGAAATTTGCCGGCGGCCCGGTCGGCTTGTCGTCGTTAGCGGTCGCCGTCGGCGAAGAAGCCCAAACCCTCGAAGAAGTCCACGAACCCTACCTTATCCAAATCGGGTTCATGAAGCGCACGCCCCAGGGCCGCGTCGCCACCCCGCTCGCCTACAAGCATTTTGGCCTTGCCGCCCCGCAAGAACCCCAAGGACGGTTGTTCTAACATTCATCCATGCCGTGCCAGGGTCTCGTGACCCCGTCACCCCCAGCAAGGCGGTGCGTGCATCAGCCCCCGAATTCTCACTTCGCTCGCGGAGGTTATTCTAAGGGAAGAAATTGAAACGAATACGGCATGATGGTCTCCGTAAAGCGGCCCTCCAGCGAAACCGGCGCCGGTTTATCGCCATAATTGAGTGCGACAAGAGAGCCGTCGGCAAGAACACTGAAGTAGACCTGCTCAGGATGCTGAATAGCGAGCACTTGACGGGTCAGTGGCGACAGTGATCCAACCCCCTGCAAGACCTCTTCCACGAAGTCTCCGTACAGCGAGACCGGCTCCATGTCGCCTTTGAAGCGGCGAAACGTTCCCGCGCCCGTATCCCCGCGCTCCCACGCCAGGAAACGCGACTGGTCTCCCTCCACGGTTTCCTGTGGTCCGCGCGGGTACGTCGGGTAGATTGCTGTGCCTCCCTGGCGAATCCACGCATCGATCGTGCGCTGCACATCGTCTTCAATTGTGTTACCCCAGCAAAACACGAGGACTCGGTATCGCTCCAGGTATCCCGCGCGAATCAGGCGCTCATCGAGAAAATCGACATCCACACGACGGCGAATCTCCGCAGCGCGCGAATTGAATCCCCACGCATATAAGTGGCGAAACGTCCCGTCGTCGAGCTGGTTCATCGTCTCGGGATAGTAAAGCGCAACCTCGATCACAGGGTCGGCTCGCCTGTCCAGGTTTGGATAATCGCGGATCCATCTGTCTACGGAAAAGGAGTCCTCGAACAGCACGGAGTGGCGCGTGTATAGATTTGCCCCGTTCGTCGTAATTGTGTTGAAGAACCGCGCGACCGTGCCGCGCCCGCTATGGTATCCCGCGGGCTCGTAGCCAAGGGGGATCCCATAGAGACGCGCCGCGGTCGCCGCCAGGCGTGTTGCGTAAACGTTCTGCTCGAAGCTATCGGTCTCATTTGTGAGTCGAATCCCACCGCCGTGCTTCTTCATGGACTCCGCTTGCGCGGTGAAGTCCGTGCCTGCTTCGCGAAAACCCCAGCCGCCGGAAGACATGTAGATGGGCGTGTTGGGCATGGCTGCACGGGCCGCTTCAGCCCAGAAGTCGCACCAACGGGTCATCGAGTCCGTATACCATTCCGTCATATCCAATCGGCCGCGACGCGTCACATACGTCTCGGGTAATCGCGGCGAAATTTGCTCAAACGATGTTGCGCTATCGCCCCATGCCGCGTTCAGCGCATCCACGGTTGCGTAACGTGTCCGCAGAAATTCTTGAAACGACGTCTGCGCAAAGGCGTCGCCTGCCCACCATCCAATATGGGCGTGCATGGGCTCTCCGCGATATCCAAGCGCTCTACCCGCACCCGCAGGGTACTGTGCTTCGCCAAAATTGCCGCTTGGACCAAGCCGTACGGCTTCGAGCACACCTTTCGCTTCGTAGTGGTGGCCGAAAGCCGACAGCACCCGAATCACATGCTTCCTGGTGTCGTCGTTCCATATGGTCGGCACCTGATTCATTTGGTCGTGTTCCAGACAGCGAAGGCCGTTATGCTGGCCGGATTCGTAGTACCAACCGGGTAGCGAGAATGCGGACGTTATCACCAGATTGGGAAACCACTTCAGCCCCCGCTTCTGGATGGCGCTCACAAGGGTGTCGTAGTGAGTAAAATCGAACTCCCCCTCGCGAGGTTCCAACAAGTCCCACCGCACAAAGCATTCAACGGATGTGAAACCCAGGAGTCTGGCGAGCGGCGCATATTCGCGTATGTTCTCCAGCGCAACCGCCAGCGAAGGCGGATTGCCCACATCCGGTATGCCGACGGTGCAATTGATTTGCATGGGACGCTGAAGCACGAGCATCGGTTCAACGTTGCTGGGCACGCTCTTTTCGGCTGCATGCCATTGTGAATCGGACAGCGCTCGGCGCGCGCGTATGGCGCGAAGGTACTGAAGCCCGGATATTCTCAGATGCGGGTTCTTCGTTGCCCCGGAATCCGGTGGCGCCGCATCGAACTCAAAGTACGCCCGTCGATAGGTCTTCGTGTTCAATCGCGTGAAAGAAACAGACCGGCTCGGACGCAACCACTTGCCCGAAAAGGAATCGTCTTGGAGCAGAAGCGGTTGAATGACTCCGGCGCCTTCGTCGAAGAACTCGATCTCCAGAACCAGGCGCTCCCACGTGTTGGGAAATGGTTCGGTGAAATCAAACTCCCACGCGCCCTTCTCATACGGATCGGTTTCAGGTGCCGCTTCGAACACGGTGCGCTTTGCCCGCTCCGTCGCTTTCAAGCTTTCGGCATTGCGCAGCGTCGCCTTGGATGCACTTCGCGAACCGGCATCAAATAGGGACACGAATCCGGCCCCGCCGTCCGCCGACGCAAACTGCCCGAACAAGGCCCAAGCAACGCATACACAGAAGCTCGTTCTGAGTGGTGCGGATAAGTGCATTGTGGTTCTTCTTTCCGTGCTCTCTTGTCCAATGAAGTCAGGATGCCATGCACGATATGGGAGACTGCCCAAGCCAGGCAAGTTGGTTCCTACTCCACCGCACGCCGTGAGCACACGTACTCGCCGCGCGGGTGCCGGGGCGAGCGCGGCTACGGGCCGAGTGCAGGCCGGCCCCACCGACGTACCCTGGACATCCGCGTCGAGGAACTCGGTGCCGTAGGGACGGAAGTACCGCCCTACGTAGCCCACGTATAGTGATTGGCGGTCCATCTACACCGAGCCGGTTCCATGTGGTCACGCTGCCGCAGACCGCTTGCCGGATACCGAATGCAAGACTGCCGCCCTCTGCCATGTGAGGCAAAGAGCGGCAGGAGAATAGGCGGAACGAAATTCGCTAGCAGTTCTTTTTGCGGGCGCGCCAGGCAAAGCCGCCCAGCCCAAGGCCCATGAGCAGGATCGATGCCGGTTCCGGCACGACGGTGTTGTTGCGCAGCCTGAACGCAAAGCCGGTGTTGAGGGCGTCGGCCGTATTGTAGGCGGTGCTGTCCACGCTCGGGGCTAAGGCTCCTCCGCCTCCCTGTGGACCATAGGAAAAGAGCCAGAGCCAGACATCATCCGTATCGATTGTGGTGTCGTTGTAGATGTTGATCCAATAGGTTGTTCCCGCTGTCAACGATAGCGGCGAAATGGCGTACGAGTGCTCGTATATATCGGAACCACTTAAGGCATTGACACCCGTATCCGTCCTGACCGGGTTGGCCGCGGTATACGTTGCGACCAAGGTGCCGGGAAGGCCACTTCCGTTGTCCTCGAAGATGCGGATCGTGAAGTTGTCCGTCGCTTGCGGCGTATTGCCGAATTGTAGACTCCTCTTCGGAGGGCGGACTTTCCAGTCCGCCGCTTTGTATTTGTCGTAAGTGATTTAAATATATTGGCTTATGGGCTATAGCTCGGACGATTGGCCGGTCTGGGAATTCACCTCTGTCACCCGGGGTGTCCTGAAGAGAAGAAGGTGACTCGCGCAGAGCCGCCAAGGCGCAGGGAGTGCGCAGACGGTGCGAAGTGCGCGTGCAACTTGATGGTTCAAGGGTATCCAGGGTGGACCAAATCTGGATTCCTTGGACCACAAACTGGGGCAGGTCACGGCGGGAATCCGTCTTTCGGCCACCACGATTGCCGAACGGCAACCCTCTTCGTGCTGCCATCACGGCACACTCCAGCCTGGGGTGGCATAGACGCAGCCAAAAGTGACTCGAACACCGATTCGCACCCATGGTTTGACTCGATACGCCTGAGCGCTGCAAGCGCGAAATACTCCAGCCTGGGGTGGAGGTTTGCGTCGCGAGACGCGAACCGGAACCCCAGGATCATCCGCCCCCCTAATGTGCGTCCTGTAGGGACGCCAGCGGTTCGCTCATTCAGATCGCCCCCGCGAGCATGCGGCACACAGGAATCCAAACGTGGAATGTAGAGGTACCGCACACGCGCCTCATCGCACAGGGGCGCGAAATGTGGGGCGCCATGAACTCAACCACTTCCACGCTTACAGCGTGGACTTTGGGGGGATGCTGCTACCTTGGGTTGTCGCGGCCGCTATGCGGCGCGCGCCACCCAAGGCTCTGGTATGCCGCGCTGACAGCGCGGAAGAGACTAAGCGCTATGGGATTCCGCAGAGCGGGAGACCGGTCGGTCGAGAAAAGTGGTGTGAGCGCTGCAAGCGCGAAATACTCCAGCCTGGGGTGGAGGTTTGCGTCGCGAGACGCGAACCGGAACCCCAGGAACAGCCGCCCCCCTAACGTGCGTCCTGTAGGGACGCCAGCGGTTCACCTGTTTGGATTGGCTTCGCGAGCATGCGGCACACAGGAATCCAAACGTGGAATGTAGACGAACCGCAAACGCGCCTCATCGCACAGGCGCGCGATATGTGGGGCGCCATGAACCCAACCACTTCCACGCTTACAGCGTGGACTTTGGGGGGATGCTACTACCTTGGGTTGTCGCGGCCGCTATGCGGCGCGCGCCACCCAAGGCTCTGGTATGCCGCGCTGACAGCGCGGAAGAGGCTAAGCGCTATGGGGTTCCGCAGAGCGGGAGACCGGTCGGTCGAGAAGAGTGGTGTGAGCGCTGCAAGCGCGAAATACTCTAGCCTGGGGTGGCATAGACGCTACCGAAAGTGACTCGAACACCGATTCGCACCCATGATTTGACTCGATACGCCTGAGCGCTGCAAGCGCGAAATACTCCAGCCTGGGGTGGAGGTTTGCGTCGCGAGACGCGAACCGGAACCCCATGAACAGCCGCCCCCCTAATGTGCGTCCTGTAGGGACGCTAGTGGTTCGTTCACTCAGATCGCCCCCGCGAGCATGCGGCACACAGGAATCCAAACGTGGAATTTAGACGAACCGCACACGCGCCTCATCGCACAGGAGCGCGATATGAGCGGCAAAATGGACCAAACCACTGTCACGTTTACAGACCAAGCGGCAAGACGGGAGACCATTCGGTCGTTGGGAGTGGCCGGGTCAGGAGACCCCGCCACAACCAGGATCAGCAGCGTGGATTGGAGTCCGCCCTCCGTTGCGATACAGGGCGAAGAAAACGGACT
>JAIBAQ010000224.1 GCA_019695095.1 Candidatus Hydrogenedentota bacterium | reverse complement strand
TTGGCGGGTTCGCCGTTGACGAGGGCTTTCCATCCTGGGTACCACGCGTCGGCTTGCACGAGGACGCCGGGCGGGGAAGATGGAACCTTAATTTCCGTGCGGGTCGTGCCAACGCGGTTTGCTTGAAGTGTGGGCGTGGGGGGCGTGACGGGCGGTTGAGGCACAACAGCCTGCTCCATGAGCGGGGGCTGGTCGCTACTGAGTTGCTTCGCGTCGATGCCATCGACCGAACGCCCGCTGTAGGCCATCCATGCGTAGGGTTTGGCGTCTAGGTCCTGGAACAGCACGGCGCCGGACGGGAACATCCTCTCGAACTTCAAAAGCGGACGAATCGGCGCGAACTTGCCTTGCACGTCGTCTTGCGACAGCAGGAGCGAGGGGGCTCCCGCGCGGCGCAGTAGGAGCGGGTCGTCCGCAATGCGGGACGTGAAGGCTTGGTGGCGTCTCAAGGAGACTCCCGCGGCGCTGTAGAGTTGGGGAATGCCGTTGCCCGCGAGCGGCCATTGGCTGAGCGCGTCGCTGCCGCCGACGCGTCCACCGGATTGCTGGAAGAGTTGGATGAACTCCGTCTCGGGGAAGAGCCGGTCCGCGGGCGTGTAGGGCATGGCCAGCCCGAACGCAAGCATCAGATCGACGACGGTGAGGCCGCTCATGGCGTAGCCGAGGAGGCGTACGGATGGTTTCAACGTCGTTGCAAAGAGGACGACCAGCAGGACGAGCATGATCGCCACGTCAAGGATGATCTTCCAGCCATATGTGCCCATGGACACGGATAGCCCTTGGTGTCCCGCGACGACCACGCCCACCGCGAGCAGGGCGAACAGGGGGCCAATGAGGAGCAGGCGTCTGAGCGAGGCCATGCAGTCCTCGGCGTTCAGGTGCAGCCACTCTTCCATGGTGGCGGCGGCGACAAGGGCCATCACGAATGCTCCGGGCGCCAAGTAATGTTCGGGATTCAGGAAGCGGAGGATGGGCACTTCTTCCAAAGTCTTGGCGCACATGGCCAAGATCAGAAGGAGTACGGATGTCGCCAGCAGGGACTCAATCCGGCGGCGTTGCCGGGTGCTGGAAAAGCGGCGCAATGAGAACCATACCGGTAGCATAAGGACCGGCGCGATGCCCACGTGTATGAGTCCGGCTACGCGACGTGACTCGGCTTCCGCGAACGTGGCGGGTTTGGCGGTGCCGAACCCGCTTGGCAGGAATGCGCTGATCAGGTCGTGCAGTTGTGGGAAGTAGGAGGCCGGGGCGCGCCCGCCTTTGGCGGATTCTCCCAGGAATTCCACGAAGGGGAGAATCTGTACGGCGGCGAATGCCAGCGCGATGGTCAGGCTGAGCGCGAATACGCCCACGGGAGCGAACCATTCGCGCGGATGGCGGCGGTCTATCAGGAAGCGCAGGCAAAGGTAAAGCCCGCTGAAGAGGAGTATGGCCGCGAGGGTTTCCGGGTCGCCGCCCAGGAGCATAAGGGAAAAGGCGAGCGCACCGCGCGCCCACACGCGCGGATGACCCAGGGCCAGGCGTTCGCAGAAGAGGATGATCAGGGGAAGCCAGGGTATTACATCGGAAATGGGGTAGACGCACCACAGCGTCATGTGGCCGCTCATTTGAAACGAGAGCGCAACGAACAGTGCGATGGGACGTCCGAACCCGAGGCGTCGCGCGGCGTAGAAGGCACAGAAACCCGCCACAAGGAGCTTGGCGAGTATGGAAACCTGCAACGCGACGAGGATGTCCAGGAAATAGAACGGGAGCGAGAAGGGGGAGAAGCAGCGCGTCCGCCACAAGGCCATGAACGGCAGGCCGCAGCTTTCCAACGGATTCCAAAGCAGGTCCTTGTAGCCGGTTGCGGACGCCATGTGCGCGTACCACGGGTAGATGCGCTGCGCCATGAGATTGGCGCTCGCGTCTTCTATCGGCATGGCGACTTCGGGGCGCGCAGCTTCCCAGGGGGCAAACGAGAGCACGCTGTCGACACCGATAGGGACTTCGCCCCGTTTCAGTGCCGGCCACAGTAAGAGCAGCGGTACGACAACGAGAAGGATGATGCAAAACGCGTTGTCGAAGAACCTTCGCAGGCGATGCGAAAGCCCCTGCCCGTCTTGGAACAAGACCACTTAGGCGCTCCTCGCCGGCGGGGTGTGAATGCCTACGCCGTAGTAGGCTTCCGCCGCCTCCATAACGGTTTCCGCCAACGTGGGGTGCGTGTGAATGGTATGGGCGATGTCCTCAACGGTGGCTTCCAGGCGAATGGCCAAGGCTGCCGCAGCGATCAGTTCGCCCGCTTCCGGCCCCATAATATGAACGCCGATGACTTGATCGGTCTTTGCGTTTCCGATGATTTTCACCATTCCGTCCGTTTCGCCCATGGTGTGCGCGCGCCCGCTGGCCATCATGTTGAACCGGCCAACTTTCGTCTCTATCCCCGCGGCCTTCGCTTTGGTTTCCGTAAGACCCACGCTGGCGACTTCCGGTGACGTGAACGTGCATGCCGGGACAACCCGGTAGTCCATGGTCTTGCGTCCGCCCATGGTATTGGCGGCGGCGACGAGGCCCTCGGAACTGGCCCCGTGGGCTAGCATGGTTTTGCCGACGACGTCGCCGATGGCATAGATGCTCGGAACTGTCGTCTCCATGCGCTCGTTGACGTTAATCCGGCCTCGCTGCCCAATCTCAACGCCAAGGCCAGGAGTCTCGGAGACGACCTCGGAATGGTAACGGCGGCCAATGCCGACGAGCACCAGATCCACGTCGACGGCGCCGGTCTTTGCTCCATCGAATTCGACGTGGACACCGTTCTTGTTGACCGCCATCTTCTTGACGGTGGTCTCCGTGCGGACGTCGATTTTGCGCTTCTTGAACAACTCGCCCATACGCTCCGAGATTTCCTCGTCGTCGTTGGGCAGCACGCGGGGGAGCATTTCGACGAGCGTGACGTTCACGCCGAAGGCGTTCCACATGCAGGCGAACTCGGCCCCGATGGCCCCGGCTCCCACGATAACCGCAGACTTGGGCAACTCTTCGAGCTCAAGCGCTTCGGTACTGGTGATGACCCGTTTACCATCGGTTTCCAGACCCGGCAACTGGGCGGGCGAACTACCGGTAGCGACGATGATGGCGTTGGCTTCGATTTGCTCATCTCCAACCATGATGGTGTGTGGGCCGGTGACTTTTGCGGTGCCCTTCACGAGTTCGATGCCGTGGGTCTTGAAAAGGTTACGAATGCCGGCTTTATTGGATTTCACCACTTCGTTCTTGCGCTTGACCAGGCCCTTGAGGTTGACTCCGAGTCCGGAGACCTCCAGGCCAAACCGGTCCGCGCTTTGGAGTTTATGGTAGAGATGGCTGGTATGGATCAAGGTCTTCGTGGGGATGCATCCCCAGTTCAGGCAGACGCCGCCCAGCTCTTCGCGCTCGATGGCAATGACTCGACCGCCCAATTGAGCGGCGCGAATGGCCGCCACATAACCGCCGGGACCCGTACCAATAACTGCAACATCGCAATGCTTCACGACCAAATCCCTCGTAGAGTGTTCGCGCTAATGCGCGCTGAAAACACGATAAGATATCACTTTGTAAACAAAATACCCAAAACCAAGCCGCTGACTGTCTAAATCGACGAATTAACCAGCATACGCGTCGCTCAGAACTCCGCAGCCTCCAGGATTTCCTTGAGGCGTCCCATAAACTGCGCGGCGACCGCCCCGTCGATGACTCGGTGGTCGCTGGAGAGGGTCATTTTCATAATAGGACGGACGTGGATGCCGCCGTCGATAACAACAGGTCTATCCTTAATCTGCCCGACGGCCAGGATGGCGCTGTCGGGCTGGTTGATGATGGCGGTGAAATGGTCGACTCCGAATACGCCAAGATTGGAGATGGTGAACGTATTCCCCTGGTACTCGTCGGGGGTGAGCTTTCCGGTGCGGGCGCGCTCGGCCAGACGCTTGCACTCGGCGGAAAGCTGCGCGAGTGTCAGGTTTTGGACTTGGCGAACGACCGGCACGATGAGACCCGTCGGGAGTGCCACGGCCAGACCGAGGTTGATGTCGCCGACTTCTTCGATGGCGTCGCCGGCCCAGCGCGAGTTTACGGCCGGGTATTCCTGAAGGGCACGTGCCGTCGCGAACATGATGATATCGTTGAAGGAAGGCTTCTCCGGGGTCGACTTGCGGAGCTTCACTGCCGCGGTCATGTCAATTTCAGTTGTCACATAGTAATGGGGGGCCGAGTAGAAGCTATCGGCCATGCGCTGCGCGATAATCTTGCGCATCGGGCTGAGCTTGACCCGATTTATCTGACCAGCTTGTATTGACTTAACTGGTGCGTGTTTCACTTTTGTTTCGGCGTGTTCAACATCGTCTACGGTGATGCGGCCACCCGGTCCTGAACCTTTTACTCGTGTTAAGTCGACTCCACGTGATTCGGCCAAGCGTTTCGCCGCCGGTGATACCTTGATACCTTCGAGGGAAGCCGCATAGGCTTCGACATCCGCTTCCATAATCCGGCCTCCGGCCCCGGTTCCGGTGGCAAGGCGCGGGTCAACATGAAGTTCAGCAGCGCACTTTCTGGCGCGGGGCGAAACGAACGCGTCTTCGCTGAGCGCGGCAGTTGGGGCGGCGGAAGGGAGTTCGGCTGGTGCCGAAGCTGGCACCGACGACGGTGATGGGGTCGCGGCTGGAGCGGCTTCCTTCGGTGCGGTCCCGGCGGTGCCGTACTTGGAAAGATCCGGCAGAGGCTCGTCGGGGGTTCCCACGAGCGCGACGACGGTGAGCACAGGGACCGTGACGTCGGTGTCGAGCAGAATCTTGCGAAGGACTCCTGAGACGGGCGCCTCGCATTCGATCTCGGCTTTGTCGGTTTGGATGGCGAAGAGGGGGTCGCCCTGATTGATGGTTTCGCCCTCGGACTTGATCCAGCGGACGATGGACGCCTCTTCGACAGATTGCCCCATTTGGGGTAGCTTAACTTCTTGCATGTCACTCCCTAACTTGGAAAACTCATCGGACCGAAAGGCGGACTTCGTCAGGCTCGCAACGAAAGCCAGCCGTCTAGGACTTGGGCGGTTGAATCCACCCTTCGTCGGAGAGGCGCTGCATTCCGGTCTGGATAAGAGCTGCTATGGGTGAGTCCTCGGCAAGGCCACAGATGTCTTGGAGAACCCCCTGGAGGCCACGCTCGCGGAGCGTCCGTTGGACGGACAGGGCCGCAGCGTCGTCGGGGTGATCGTAGCGGATTGCGGCGGCGGCTGCAAACGCGACGTGTTTGGGCTGGATGCCTTGGGCTAGACACATGGCGGCGGAACCGATGAGGCGGTCGCGCGGTCCGAGCTTTCGGATGGGGTCCTTGGCGACGCGGGCGACCTGATCGCCGAGTGCACGGTTGCCGAAACGGCGGATGAGGTCAGCCGCGTGGTCGGCCAATGCCTCGGGTTCCAACCCGTGTTTAGCGACGAGTCCCGAGCACGTCTCGTTCAAGGCGGCGTCAACTTCTTTGCGCACACGTTCGTCGCGTATGGCGTCGGCGATGGTCTCGTGACCGCGCAGGTAACCGAGATAGGCGGTGGTGGCGTGGCCCGCGTTATGGACGAACAGTTTGCGCTCGACGTAGGCCCCGAAGTTGGCAAGGGGCTTCATGTTCTTCAGCGGCGGAACCGGTCCCTTGAAACCGGCGGCATCCACAGGCAGCTCGGAGTACTCTTCGACACAGACGAGCAGGGGATCCTCCGCTTTGACCGCGTCGGTCATCACGGGGACCATGCGCCCGATGCTGGCTTCGACAAATCCCACGCGGGTATCGAGGGCATTGTGGAAGGCAGGGGAGAGATGGCCGCGAACCTGTTCGCGCATGAAGGGAGCCGCCTCGATCATGTTTTCGCAAAGGATGATGTTGAGCGGCGAGGCGTCCGTGTTCTCGAAACGGCGCGCAATACCTGCCGCGATGAGCGGGGCGATCTTGCCCATGACGGGGACGCCGACGGCGGTCGCGGCGAAATCGGCTTCCGCAAGACGCGCTGCGACTTCGTCGATGTTTCCTGCGTGGACGGCCGAGACGTTCTCGATGGTATTCGTATAGGTGCGGTCGTCGACGATGCGGAGCGGATACGATTTCCGCTCATTTAGGGCTTGAACGAGGTCGGTGACGACGTCGACAAAGGTGGTGGCGTAGCCGGATTCGTAGAAGAGTTGCCCGAGAAATCCGCGGCCGATGTTGCCGGCCCCGAATTGTACTGCTTTCATCATGGTGCTTATGCGTCTCCCAATGTATTCGAAAATCAGGGACAGACCCGTCTTCGCTCACTGCGTTCGCTTCGCTTGCGTCAGTCCCTGATTTACGCTGTGTCTCCTCGCAGATTGTGCGAGTGGTCAAAATCGCTAAACTCAATCCACTAAGCTTGTGGATGGATGATTCTAATCAGGTCGTCGTGTACACGGCCATTTGTGGCAAGAAGGCCGTGGCCACCGTCAAAAAGATAGGCTGGGCTCCCGTCGAGCCGGGTTACCTTGCCGCCTGCTTCTTCCAGAATGACCTGGGCGGCGGCGTAGTCCCACGGATTAAGCCCGACGTGGAAATAGGCGTCCATATCGCCGGTAGCAACGGAACAAATGCCGATGACCGCGGCGCAGTGGCACCGAATCTGGCCGACGTTGCGCATGACGGTATCGAAAGCCGCGAGCGTGCCGGGGCGATCCCAGGGGCCGCCAAAGTCGATTTCGGCGCGGACCAGACCCACGGTGGAGATGCTGGACACTTCAAGGCGGCTGTCGTTTCGGAACGATCCGTGGCCGCGCTGGCCGAAGAAGAGGTCGCCGGTCATGGGCACGATGACGCCCCCGGCGATGGGGACTCCGCCTTCCGCGAGCGCCAGCGAAATGCCGAAACTGGGGAAATAGCCGCGCACGAAGTTTTGGGTGCCGTCGATGGGGTCGATGACCCACGCTCGGACGTTGGGGTCTTCGGGAAAGCGGCTGAAGCCTTCTTCCTCTGCGGCAATGAAGTCGCCGGGGAAGGCCGACTTGATGCGTTCGACGAGCTTCTCTTGGACGGCGAGGTCGACTTCGGTGAGGATGTCGTTGGCCTCGCGCTTTTCGGAAATGCACACGTTCCGGCGGGAGGCGTATTTCTCCCGTACAAAGACCGCGAGATTACTGAGGGCCTCGCGAATGAAATCGCGTTCGTTCATTTAACCTTTCAATCCCGTCATGGTGATGCCCTGGATGAAGGTGCGCTGGGTGAGGAAGAACAGCGCAACGATGGGCGTGGTGATTACGGTGGACATGGCCATCAGCGGACCCCAGGCGCTGGTGTGCTGGCTCTGGAACTGCTGCAGAGCGAGGGAAAGGGTCCACTGCCGGTCATCTTGGAGGAAGACGAGGGGGTTCAGGAAGTCGCCCCATTGGAACAAAAACATGAACAACGCCGTCGTGGCGAGGGCCGGTTTGGAGAGGGGCAGAATCACGTGGGCGTAGATGCCAAACTCGGAACAGCCATCAATGGTGGCGGCGGCGCTGAGGTCTTTCGGAATGCCCATGAAGAACTGGCGCAGCAGGAAGATGTAGAACGGAGTACCGAGAAATGCCGGGACGATGAGCGGCTTGAAGGTGCCTGTCCAGCCCATTTCCTTATACAGAACGAAGAGGGGGATCAACTCAACCTCGTAGGGGATCATCATCGTCGCGAGGACGAGGAGAAACAAAAGGTTGCGTCCCGGCCATTCGATGCGCGCAAAGCTGTAGGCGACAAGCGAGCAGGAAATGAGCGTGCCGACAACGGTCGTGAAGCAGATGAAGAGTGTATTGCGCAGACTGCGCGGGAAATCGATGATCGTGAAGGCGTTCACGTAGTTCTGCCAGTGCAAACCGATGCGCTGCTGGATGGTAAACTCTTCTTCCCACGCCTCGACTTCCTTGCCATCGACGAGCAGTTTGTACTTGCCGGTTTCGTCGTCGCGGCCCAGGCTTGTGGCAGTCTTTCCATTGTACGTGACCATCAAGCGGCCTTGGTCGTCCATCTTGTCGGTAGTGGGAATCCACTGGATGGGCTCGCCGGGCTTGGGCATGATGCGCGATTCGCTCTTGAGCGATGTCGAGATCATCCACGCGAAGGGCGCCAGGAAGATAAGCGACGCCGCGACTAACGTCAGAACGGCGATGAGTCTGTTGATGACGTTAGTCTGCATGGTAGTGGACCCATCGTTTGGACGAGGCAAGTACCAGGAGCGTCGCCCCGAGGATGAACGCGAACATGATCCAGGCCATGGCGGACGCATACCCTAATTGCAGGTAATAGAACGCGCTTCGGTAGAGGTAGAGCGCGTAGAAGAGCGTCGAGTCGGCGGGGTCACCGCGTCCGTTTGTCATTACGTAGACTTCAGTGAAGTACTGGAACCCATTGATAAGCCCGATAACGAGATTGAAGAGGATGACCGGGCTGATCATGGGGATGGTCACATGGCGAAACTTGGTAAGGGGGCCTGCACCGTCCAAATCGGCGACTTCATATAAGGACTGGGGGACATCCGCCAGACCCGCGAGGAAGATCACCATGGAGCCTCCGATACCCCA
>JAIBAQ010000223.1 GCA_019695095.1 Candidatus Hydrogenedentota bacterium | reverse complement strand
CTCATCGGATTCGGGGCTGTCACCCGCCTAGACGACAGAGGAGCCCTGATCGAGTGGCCCAGCACCCTTGACTACGGCGACGGAAGCCCGTGCCTTGCCTCCACCGACGACCCCACTTTCCCGCAAGGCCCTGTCTGGTTTGCTTACTTGGCCTCTCCCGAACGCGGTGACATGGAACTCATGGACGAAGTCGTGCAGCCTGACCCCTCCAATCCCGAGAAGGTCCGTGTCCCCGTCGGCTTTCGCGCGCCCTTCGAATGCCCCAGTATTGGCGCAACCCGCTTTCATCTTATGAACGGTTACGAACTGGTGCGCGTTTGGAAGGCTCCGAAAGACGGTACCGTGACCGTTCGCGGGGTCGCGCGCCACGCGTCAGGCACCGACCCTGCCACGGTGCGCATTGCACGAATCCATCATGAACCAGTCCGGAGCCTGTCATCGCGCAGCGAGTCCGCGTCCTGGACCCTCCTGTCGGGCACCGTCAGCGAAGCGACCGTGGGAGGACGTCCCGCGGTTCAGTTGGAGCTGGCATTGTCTCAGGACGCGCTGCGCGCCTTTCTCCATGTTCAAGCCCATCCCGGCACGTCCGTCATGCGTCAATGGGTCGAGCTCGAAAACGCTTCTTCCTCATCCTTCACGTTAAATGCGCCCTCGCCATTCACCTTCACATACAACGATCCTCAATCGTCTCCCCTGACTCACCACACACTGTGCGGCGGCACGAGCCGTCCCAATCAAGGCCAACTCGAAAGCGCCGAAGTGGGGGAGACCTACCACCGCACGGTTCTCGGAGAAAAGACAGACAACTACGTTCCCTGGACTGCGCTTGTGCGCAACTCTGCTCCCAACGACGGCCTGTTTATCGCGCTGGACCATCTCGGCACGTGGACGCTGACCGTCGATCGTGCCGGAAGCGATGCGGCCCTTTCCGCAGGTCTACCTGCCTGGACTGGCCTTACCCTTTCTCCGAACCAGAAGCTCACCATGCCGCTCGCGACTTTCGGCGTCTTCAACGGCGATCTCGATGATATGGGGCGGCGCGTGTACGACTGGCAATATGAATATCTCTGGGACTACACAAATCCCGACTACTACGCGAAGACAAAGTGGGCCGTTGCGTGGTTCTTCTGCTCCCGTAACCTGCAAGAACAATTTACCGCCCGTCTTGCCGGTCTCGACATGGACGCCGACCTCATGCGGACGCTGGGCATCGAGATGCTCTGGGACGATGCCGGCTGGTCAAAATACCCCAGTTGGCCCATCCCCGATTCCTACGCGGTTGTGTTCTCGCCAACCTTTGAGGGACCCGACTTCGCGGAGACACTCCGCTATCTCGACAAGATGAACATGAAGTGGCTTGTATGGACCGCGGGCCGTCCTGCTGGCGGCATCATGGACACCAAAGCCGGTTCATGGGGCGACTTTCAATGGCGCACGGATGGTGTCGGTAGACTCGGGCTTGCGGAAGAACAGGCTTTCCGTCAACGCGTCGAACGTTTCCTCACCGTGAATCCTGGCTGTTCGTTCCATACTTGCGACGGCGGCAGCCGATACGCCCATCAATTTGAGATCCAGCGGTTTGCGGACGTGAATTATCTCTCCGACATGGGGCGCGGTCCTCAGACCACTCACTACCTCTCCTATCTTGAACCACCCGACAAATGGCTCGATCTGATTGATGTCCTCACGCAAGGCGCGAAGTACAACCCGGAAATCATGCTGGGCCAGCTCTCTTTCGTTCCCGGTTGGTATGCCCGAGCCGACGAACCCGACCACGAAGCCATTCGCCGCATGATGGAAATCTACCGTTATCTGCGAAGCCAAGGCGTCGCGGGCCGATGGTCCTACATGATGCACCCGCGCGTTGAAGGCGATGAGGACTTCTACTACGACCAACGCCTGAACCATGATAAGACAAAATCGTGCGTCATTCTGAAGCACACTCCAAAGCCCGGCGCGACGTTCTATCCGGTCGGTCTTCAACCTGACCGCGAATACGCAGTCGGATTCGAATCGAAGCGGCAATCCTTCTTGAGTACCGGCGCGGACCTAATGGCATCCGGTATCGCATTAAAGGAACCCACTCCCGGCGAGCTCGTCTACCTCGGCTTGCCCAATAGGCCCGGTTCAGGCAGCGATCACACGCCGCCCGCCGCGCCCGGACAGGCCTACTTCCGCCGTGAAACCAACATCGGACACAGCGGCATCGGCATCCACTGGTCGCCCGGCATCGACGACAATTGGATCAGTTATTACCTCGTCCAACGCGGCGATACGGTCATCGGCAAAGCAAGTGTCGGCACATATTACTTCGATCACAGCCCCGGCTGGGACTCCGGTGCAGCCTACTCGGTGCGTACCGTTGACGGCGATGGCAACCTCAGTGACTGGACCTCTGCGCAACCCTTGCCAGGAGGCGAAGACACCTTCGCCGCGCTGGGCGGGCACTTCGCCGAGGCAGGCCGCGACGGTTGGAGCGCGGAAACTTCCACCGACGGCATCTCGTTCGCTCCCATGACGTTCGTTGCGCCCGCGAAGAGTCCCGCCGGCGACTTCGGCGGAACACCCAACCAGCCCGGCGGCGTGGAAGGCTACTGGGAAGGGCCCGACAATGCCCGCGTTGGCCGTGGCTGGCAACAAGCCTCTCCCTCGGTCGCATGTGTGCGCACCTGGACCGCTCCAAAGTCCGGGACGATTCGCGTCGTGGGCCGCGCAATGCGCGAAATTTACCGACAAAGCATGGGGGAGAGCCTGCGCGTCCACATCCTCCACAACGTAACTCGTGTGTGGCCTCAGGAAGACTGGGCGCAAGTCCCTGTAAACAACCTTACCGGCGCATCGCACGACCTGTCGTTTGATGTCGCCGCTGGCGACACGTTGCGCTTCGTCCTCGATCACGGCACGTCGCCTGACACCGACATCGTTGCGTGGATGCCACGCATCACGTACCTCGCCTCGGAATCTCCTCGCGACTCCAGTGTCGTGCGCATTCGTTGCGGTACTTCTCAGTCGTATACCGACACGACCGGCAACGTCTGGTCCGAAGACAAATACTTTACCGGCGGCGATGCGGTCTCCAGTGTTCGCGCGATTCAAGGCACGTTGCCCGCGACCGGCGACTATCCGCTCTATCAGTCCGGGAGACAGGGAATCGACTTCTCCTACGCGATACCCGTGAAGCCCGGTCTATACACCGCGCGTATCAAACTCGCCGAAACCCAATTCGATTGGTCGTTTCAACGGCCCATTAACGTACATATCAACGGCCGCGTGCTGCTCGAAAACTTCGACGTGTGTCATGCCGCAAAAGGACCTGGCCGAGCCTGCGACCGCGTTTTTCGTAACCTCGCGCCAAACGCGGACGGACAGCTTGTGCTGCGATTTACCGGTGGTTTCGAGCCCTCTCAGGAAACCGGAGAAGCCCTCGTACATGCCATCGAAATACTCCCTGAGACGAATCCCACGGTCCGCATCAACTGCGGGTCCACGGTTCCCTTCATCGACTGGAACAGCTACATCTGGTCCGCAGACCCAAGCGAAAGCGCATCGCTCCATTCCGATGCGCCCGTAGCGCAGGCATCGCCCACGCTGTACGATCAAACCCTCTACCAAAGCGCGCGCACAGGGAAGACACTCGTCTACACCGTGCCCGCGCCGCCCGGCGTGTACAGCGTCCACCTCAAATTCGCCGAGCTATGGCTCACCGAAACCGGCCAGCGCCCGATGTCCATCGAAGTCAACGGATTTCCTATTCGCGACAACTGGGACCCCGCTCAAGCCGCGGGGCAAATCGGCATGGCCGCCGACATCCGCACGCAAGCCATTACTCCCGACAGCAACGGCAATATCACCATCCGCATCACCGCCACCGGCGCAAACGATGCGATCATCCAAGGAATTGAAATCGAATAGTCACCGCGCAAACACATGACGGCATTCCTATAGCGTTCGCCTTCCACGGCAGTCGTCTTCGCTCTTGATTGCTCCTTCTATTCGTGTAATTCGTCTGATTCGTGGTCGAATTCCGGTCCCAAGTCGCGTTTCACCTCGCCCATCCGTCATACTCTCCCTGTCGTTGACTACCGGGGGGGGATTCTCATGTTGCCTTTTGTCGTCTCATTCGCGCTCATCCTGTCTGCTGCCGCGACTCCCGACTTCGAAGTCGTCGGCGACAACCTAGCCGCCAACCCCGGCTTCGAAGACGCCGACGCCAACGGCGCACCCACCGGTTGGGGAGCCGCAAGCGACGTCTATACCCGCGATACCGCTACGTTTCACTCCGGCGGCGCGTCACTCAAATACGTCAATGACAACGCGGACCGGTATCTTCTCTGCAGTCGAGGCATTCCACTGAAACCCGGCAAGATGTACGAACTCTCCTTCTGGGTGAAGACCCAAGGCGTGGACGGCGATGACAGCGGCGCCACAGTCTGCCTCGAATGGCACGGCAAGAACGGCAAATACCTCGGGGGCTTCTATCCTGATGGACGCAAAGGCGACACAGACTGGACGCAAGTGACCGCGATCAGTCCTCGCATTTCCGAAGATGCCACCGGCATTTCCATCAACTGTTATCTTCGCAAGGATATGAAAGGCACGGCCTGGTGGGACGATATCAGCGTGCGCGAAGTGCGTGAACGCCCGCTTTCGGTTGTCATGCTCTATCCCAACTACCGTGGCGAACTGACCGATGCCGGTCTCGCGGATGCACGCTTCAGCGCGTTCTTCAATCTCTCCGACTACGGTCTGCTTCCCAAGGACGTAGAGCTTCGGTGGCGCGCCACGTGCGACGCGAGTGGGGAAGAGGCCGCCTCCGGAAATGCCAATCCCACCTCAAACAGCCTCGAAATCTCGATACCAAAGGCTTCGTTCAAGGAAGGTCTTCACCACGTCACCGCGAGTCTGTACAGCAAAGCGACCGGGGAGTGCCTCGATGAAGAATCGCTCGCGCTTACGCGCCTGACAGGCTCTTCTCAACGCGTTTGCACCATCGACGAATACAATCGTCTTATCGTTAACGGCCAGCCATTCTTTCCGCTGGGCATGTACTGGGGCGGCATCGACGCCGAACAACTCGACATATACGCCGACAGTCCTTTCAACTGTCTATTGCCCTACGCTCAACCCGATCAAGCGCAACTCGACCTCGCACACGCGAAGAACTTGAAAGTCATCTATACCGTTAAAGACACCTACTTCGGCGCGACCTACTGCCCCTCGGACATCAAGAGCGTGGACGACGAGTTCCCCTCGATAAAGGCGAAGGTGGACGCCTACAAGAACCATCCAGCCGTTCTTGCCTGGTACATCAACGACGAACTCTCGCTCGAATACAAAGATCGCCTCGTCGCGCACAACGAGTACATCCGCTCCCTCGATCCCGATCACCCAACGTACGCCGTGCTGTTCCAATTCGACCAGATTCGAGATTACATGCCGACCTTCGATGTGATCGGCACCGACCCCTATCCCATCGCGCGCATTTCCGCTTCCCGCGCCGCCGAATATACCCGTGCCACCCGCAAAGGATCATGCTACGCGCGCCCCGTGTGGCAAGTGCCACAAGTTTTCAGTTGGGCCAATTACTCCAAGTCGGAAACACCCAAACCCGAAGACCGCATGCCCACGTTCGACGAAATGCGTTCGATGGCCTGGCAATGCATTGCCGAAGGCGCAAACGGACTCATCTTCTACAGTTGGTTCGACATTCGCCGCGACAAGACCACCCCGTTCGAAGAGCACTGGCCCAAGGTGAAGGCTATCGCCGCCGAGATTAGGGATATGATTCCGGTCCTGCTGTCCGTCGAGCCCGCGCCGCGTATCGAGACCGCACCCAACGAAGATATCTGCTGGCGCGCACAACAACTCGGCGACACAACGACTTTGATCGTCGTCAACGCAACCGAGAAGCCCGCTACGACGCAGTTCAAGCTCCCCAAACCACCCAACACTCTAGTCGTGCGCACCACCGGCGAAAACGTCACCGGCACCACGCAAACGTTTGACGTCGCGCTTGCCCCGCTGGAAGTGCGCATCTACGAAATGACAGGTCTGAAATGAAGCGATTTACCGATCCATGAAGTGAATACGCCCCAGATTCAATTGGCAAATTTGAAGTCTAAATTTTGAGATTTAAAATTTCCCAACCGCGCGATGTCCCGTCAACTTGATTTGGTCTTCGCCGGCGCTTCATACACTACTTTTTCACCACAACGACGCCAAGAAGACGCTGCACAGGAATCGTCAGTGACCGTGAGCGGCGCGGATAGTGATCCCATCATTAAGTAACAAGGTTACAGAGTTGGCCACCGTGTCCCAGGCACTTTACTCAGCCCAATCGCCCACTCGGAATACTTGTGCCCACCCGGCCGACTGTAACAATCCTCTTTATCGGGTGTTCTTCTCTTCTTGGTGTCTTGGTGACTTGGTGGTGAAAATCTCTTCTTACAGCGCTATTCGTTTTACGCCGTCCTTGATCAGGGGCACATTGAAGTTGATGAGCAATCCCAGCCGATGCCCCGTCAACTTCAAATACGTCATCACCTGCGCCCTGTGAACATCTAAAAGATGGTCCACCGCTTTCAATTCCACAACGACGCATCCATTCACCAGCAAATCGAGCCGCAACCCCGCCTCCAACTCGACTCCGTCATATACGACCGGCAACACGACCTGCGTTTCGACGTTCAATCCCCGCTTGCGCAACTCATGCGCTAAACATGCCTCGTACACACTCTCCAGCAACCCCGGACCCAACGCCTGATGAACCGCGAACGCCGCGTCCACAACCTGCTTGGCGACCTCATCCACCTCGCGCGGTATCGGCTCCATTGGAAGAGAACTCCTTTATCACCACTAAGTCACCAAGGCACCAAGAAGAAGAGTACAAAACGCGGGACTCCCAACCTATTTGATGGTAATCATAAAAACAGTATTCTGAAACTGTATTACAATCAAGGATTCCTTTTCTGGACTTCAGCTTTGAGCTCCAGCGCGATGTTCACGTGCGATCTGCGTAAAGCTCGGAGTGTGTTCCTTCCTCTTCTCTTCTTGGTGTCTTGGTGCCTTGGTGGTGAAAATCACTTCTTACAGCGCCATTCGTTTTACGCCGTCCTTGATCAGGGGCACATTGAAGTTGATGAGCAATCCCAGCCGATGCCCCGTCAACTTCAAATACGTCATCACCTGCGCCCTGTGAACATCTAAAAGATGGTCCACCGCTTTCAATTCCACAACGACGCATCCATTCACCAGCAAATCGAGCCGCAACCCCGCCTCCAACTCGACTCCGTCATATACGACCGGCAACACGACCTGCGTTTCGACGTTCAATCCCCGCTTGCGCAACTCATGCGCCAAGCATGCCTCGTACACACTCTCCAGCAACCCCGGACCCAACGCCTGATGAACCGCGAACGCCGCGTCCACTACCTGCTTGGCGACCTCATCCACCTCGCGCGGTATCGGCTCCATTGGAAGAGAACTCCTTTATCACCACCAAGTCACAAAGACACCAAGAAGAGAGGAAAGAGAACTCACTTCTAAGGATCCAAGCCGCAAGGCCTTGGAGGTTTTACGAAATGCGGATCTGAAGAGCTACATGGAGTATTGGTAATTGTATTACAGATTTCCAATGGTGGTGTGCCTGATGAGATCGCGTGATTAACGCGCACGTCGTGCTTTTCTCTTCTTGGTGTCTTGGTGCCTTGGTGGTGAAAACCTTCTTCTATTCGCACGCGATCTTCAGCACCACCTTGCGCACCGGCGCCGGCGCGTCCACCGCCAAGCACGGCTTGTGCGCCTCACCCGGCCAGAAAATCGCAAAATCCCCCGCGCGCACCGTAACAAAATCGTCGCAATCGCCCGTAAGCACCAAGCAATCACTTGCCTCGTCATACGGTTCCTCGCGAAGCCGACCCTTCACCGCGACGCCAATAAGCTCCGCCCCTTCCACGATGTACTGCAGATCCGCATACTTCCGATGCGCTTCCCATTCGCCGTTCTCGTGCAAACGGCTTTCATAGCGCATCGCGATGGCACGCAGCTTGTCTCCCTCCAGCTCATACTTGCCATCCGCGAGCGTTGCCAAATCCGTCTTCAATAGATACTCGAATGCCGCTTTAAACCGTGGCCCAAGGCCAAAATACAACTCGCCTCGAGTAAGAGTATCGATGATCATGTGAATCCCCCTTCGTTGTTGTGAAAGCAAAAGAATAAACAACTTGCTGCGCGTTATCTACGGCGAGACATTAGACAGGAAGGTAGGGGAGAGGTCAGAGAGAACTGGCTACGCGTTTCCAGCGCAACCGTCGGGACCTGCATCATGCGCCGCGCATTCGCCCTCATGGGCGCACCCGTGACAATGATGCGCCAAATGCTGCAGCATGTCGCAGTCCGGAGCCGTCCCCGGCGTTTCGCGGCGTACCCATTCCTGCACGAAGACCCACGCCACCGCCAAGGCCACGACGCCGCCTATGCCTATGAGCAGGTGCTGCAACATCGCTAACTCGTGCCGAGTCCCGCAAAGCCCATGAACGCCATCGACAGGATTCCCGCCACCATCAA
>JAIBAQ010000222.1 GCA_019695095.1 Candidatus Hydrogenedentota bacterium | reverse complement strand
AAACGCGCCGCCGAATAGTGCAAAACCCGGCAGAGAAGCCACACAACCACGGCCAGCAACGCTACCTGCCACGACATGTGCAGCATCCACGAGGCCCACGATTCCCCCGCTTGGTTCAACAGAGTGATCCAGTGGCTCATGCTATTTTTCCTCGCGGCGTTTCTTCTCGATTCGCGCCAGTTCCTGTCGTATCTTCTGCAGCTCTTCCTTGGATACGTGTTCGGCAAAATGTGCCAGGAATGGATTCAGCGCACCGTCGAATACGCGCTGAATGAAGGAGCCTGTTGCTTCCCGCGTCATCTCTGCGCGTGTATACGCGGGCCGGTACAGGAAGGAGTTGCCAATCTGGTCGTAGGTCAGCGCGCCCTTCTTGACCAACCGGGCCAGCATTGTTTTCACGGTCTCATAAGCCCAACCGTACGTTTCCGGCACGCGCTCGTAGATATCGCGCGCTGCCATTGGGCCGTGTTCCCACAATGGTTTCATGACTTCCCACTCCAGGTCGGACAATTTCGGGGCTTCGGCTGATTCGTTCTTGGCGTCCATGAGTACAACTCTCCTCGAATGATTTCTTAAGTAGATGATAGACTACGCATGTATTCGATGTCAAGACAAATCGCCACTGTCTTCTGCTCCCCTGAATTTTCTTTGACTTTACCTCGCCAGACTTGGCTCGCCCCGACCACGTGCGAGGCATTTGTCCATGGGCTATTACATAGCCTCGATGGGCATTAGTAGCAGTCTGTCCGCTTCTTGAGTGCTACCTAAGAATGACTACATTGCGTTATGAACGATCACACCCAATTCCGTCCGTGCGATAACCGTTGGGATAGCGCCAGTTACGTCCACGCGCGCGCACCAGGAAATGTCTGATTCCAGGTTCACTGCGCGCAGCTTCTCTGCGTGCGGGGCATTCGCAAACAGGAGAGGCAGGCCTTCGTCCTCGATACGGCGTTCCCAATAGGCGCACAAGTCCTTGCCTTCCCCAACGGGCAACCCGGTTATCTTCGCCAGATACGCCCCTGCGACCCAATCTTCTTGCGCGTTGAAGTCAGGGTCGCCGTGAAGTCCGGCCGGAATGATAACGATATCCGTGTCGTGCGCCGTCGCCGCGCGTATCACTGCTGACGCGTTTGTGGTGGTGCCCATGTAGACCGTCCGGGCTCCCCAACAGCTCACCAAACGCTGCGCTCCCGTGGTGGTTGTGAAAACGACATGCCTGCCCTTGGCGGCACTGACAGTCTGCGGACTATTCCCAAAATCGAATCCATCGGGTGGAAGTCCGCCACGTTCTCCAAACAGCAGCACATCGGGCATTTCTCGCTTGGCTGCGAAGGCGTCGTCCACGGTTCGTACCACCAGGAGTCGTTCTGCGCCCGCATGCAGCAGCATGGCGGCTGTTGCGCTCGCCCGAAGTGCGTCGACAACTACCGCGACATACGCATGGTCCACCGCATAGCGGCAACCTGCCTCGCCTTCAATCAAATGTACATGCATTAGCGATGAAGTTCTCCACTTGAATTGGCCTGGCCGCGGTTACTTTCCCAGCGGCAGACCTCTATCAAACCATACGTTGCATACGAACCCAAAACTTCTGACTTGCTGTCCGGGAGCGGCCCACTGTAAAGGCGGCGTTCTTGCAGAGACTCATCCAAGCCTTTACGATCTGGACCGGGTACAATCAGTCGATACCACTGGGGGACGCTGCCTTGAACACTACCATTTGTGGACGATTCGTATCGGCGCTGCTGTTACTCTTCGCTTTGTTACTCGATCCAGCTTGGGCACAGAGCTCGAGTGCGCTGCCAACGCCCGTCTCGCACCCGGCACCCGCGCCGTTATTCGTCGATCCCGTGTTCGACGGCGCGGCCGATCCAACCATCGTTTGGAACCGCGCCGAAGGTTCCTGGTGGATCTTCTATACGGCGCGGCGCGCCAACCAAAAAGACGAACCCGGCGTTCGCTGGTGTCATGGCACCGACATCGGCATCGCCGTATCGAAGGACGCCGGCGCGTCGTGGACCTACGGCGGCATCGCGAAAGGTCTCAACTTCGAAGAAGGGCGCAATACCTTTTGGGCGCCGGAGGTCTTATGGCACGACGGACAGTATCACATGTTTGTCAGTTATATTCGCGGTTTGCACGATGATTGGTCCGGTCAACGCCATATCGTCCACTACACGAGTGCCAACCTCGCTGACTGGAAGTTTGTTTCTCAACTCGCATTGTCCAGCGACAACGTAATCGACCCCTGCGTCTACCGCCTGCCCGACGGTACGTGGCGCATGTGGTACAAGGACGAAGCCGATAATTCGCATATCTACGCTGCGGACAGTCCGGACCTTTTAACGTGGACGGTGAAGGGACCGGTCATCACCGATCGCTCGGGCGAGGCTCCGAATGTCTTTCTCTGGAATGGCGTCTATTGGATGATCACGGATGCTTTTGGCCTGAGTCTTTACCGCTCAAAGGACGCGGACACCTGGACATATGTTGGCCCATTTATGCGTGAACCTGGTCAACGCCGAGACGACGGCGGAGTCGCGCAGCACGTGGATGTATGGGTTCAGGGTGAGCAGGCGTACATTGTCTACTTCACTCACCCCTACGGTAAACAGCATGTAGAACCCGACAAGCACCGATCTGTTCTCCAAGTCGCACCTTTGTCTGTGAAGGATGGCGTTTTGGAAGCAGATCGAGATACGCCCTTTGAATTCGTTCTGCAACCACCCGATCGGTGGACGTTGGCAACCGATGACACGCGTATCACTTTCGGCGTTGAGGCAGACCGTCCTGTGGTCTACAGGCTTGAGGATACCGCTGGAAAGAACATCTGGATCGAGAGCTTGTCAGATGTCCCCTTGATGTCATCAGCGTGGGCGAATGGCTCCGAGACTGCTCTGCATTGGCGATTCGTGGATGGGGCCGTGTCCGCAGAAGACGCTACGGTTGTCCTAACCTTCCATAATGACAGTCCCAAACTGCAACTCAAATCGTGCTGGCGTGCGCGGCAGGGGAGGGGACCTGTCGAGCAATGGATCACTCTTGAGAATCAAAGCAGCGGTATTGTCTCCATTTTGCATCAAGACAGTCTGACGTTATCGGGCCTTAGGCCAAACGGAGAGGCCGAAGTGCGTTGGATTAAGCGCGGCGGCGGGAATGCCTCCACTCAAGGCGGCACCGTCATCGAACCCGTCCGATCGCAACTTGACCTTACACTTATAAGCAACTGCGACGACGGCGCAAGCCCAGTGCCGTGGCTGGCCGTGCAATCGAAGAACAACTGCGGTCTGTACGTGGGCTGGGAATTCTCCGGGCTTGGCCGCATTGCAGCGAAGTCTGGTGACGGCGCGGCCATGAATCTATCCATTGGCCTTCTTCCCGAATTTAGGACGGACATCGAACCCGGCGAGGTCTTTCAAGTTCCGCCCGCATTCGTGGGGTGCTACACCGGCGACATCGACGACGGTTCGTATTCGTTGCACCAGTGGATACTCAGATACCTGCGTCCAAAGCTTCCAGACGACATCCCCGATCCGATTCTTGCCTACAACCTTTATCTGGATGCCGGTGGCCCAACGGCAAAGGAGGCCGACGTCTTGCGGAGTGCGGAGTTCTGTCGCGACATCGGTTTTGAGGCATTCATGCCCGACGCCATGTGGTTTCCCGCGTGCGGCGACTGGCGCTGGGACCCGGCGCGTTTTCCAAACGGAATCGCGCCCATCGAACAGTTCGTCCACAACTCGGGCATGCGCCTGGCGCTGTGGTGCGCCTGGACCAACGGCGGTGTCTCAGAAGATGCCGGCGCACTCAGTGTTCGCGGACCTGTGGGTCATCCCGATTGGTTCGACTCCGATTTCAATCCCGATTGGCAGCCCGGTCCATTCTATGGCGGCCGCGTGTGTTTGGCATGCCCGGAAGCGAAGCAATGGGAAACTGAGAAGACGCAGTGGTTGGTGTCGAATCACAAGCTCGATTATCTCAAGCACGATTGCGGGCCTATCGTCACGCAGTGCAACAAGACCACACACCGGCATCGTTACGGTGTGGACGCGAGCTATTGGGCCACGATGGGCTACTACGACGTCCAGGAGAAACTGCGCGCAGCCTATCCCCGCATCATCCTTGAGAATTGTTCCGGCGGCGGGCACATCAAGGATTTCGGCATCATCCAACGCACCCACTACACGGTCACTACGGACACCCTCTCGAATCTACCGGATCGCCAGAGCATCTACGATTCCACATTCGCGATTCCGCCGATGATTTTACAGGCCTACACCTACGAACGTAACTACCATGTTCCTGGCGATGACCCTGGTTCCTATCTGTGGCGAAGCGCCATGATGGGCGCATGGCAGATTGATCCAACAAACACGCGTATCTGGACCGATGAGGAGAAGGATTCCGCCAGGAGTGATGCGCAGATCTACAAAGACTGGGTGCGGCCAATGCTCAAAGACGCCCAAGTCCACCACATCCTTCCTCGGCCCGACGGGGTTCATTGGGATGGTATGTTCTACTGGTCTCCGAACCTCAAGCGCGGCACGCTGTACATCTTTCGTCCTGACTCGGACGATTCGCAGCAGACCGTTCGTCTCAAAGGGCTCGAACCGGCAGGAATGTATCGCGTCTGGTGCGAGGATGGTTCAGTCCCCGTGGGCGAACACACCGGGGCAGACTTGATGCAGGCTGGCCTCGCAATTGGATTGCAGCAACGTTACTCAAGCGACTTGATCTTTCTTCAAGACGCCTCGCTTCCCAAGCCCGATGGACTCGTGATGCCGGGTGCGTTTCAACTTGGCGAAGCCGAGGTGAAAGCCGGGCCCTTCGATACGTCCGTTACACTCACGTGGACCCCCAGCGCACACGCGCGAAAGTACCGGATCCAAGTCGCGCGTTCGCTGGACGGCAAAGATGCCCAGACGAAGGTAGTGAGCGGTCTCCACGCTACATTTTCCAATCTTTCGCCTGAAACCGGCCTCTGCTGGTCAGTTACTGCTTTGTCCTGGGGCGGACGGCGCAATCACGATGGACCCTTGGGAGAGTTTGTGACGCCTAAGTTGGAAGCGCTGGATGGCATCTCCTTCGTTTCGGACATGGAATGGCTTCAGGCAACGGCAGGCGCGGGAAATGAAGTTCACCGCGACACCAACTATTCCGGAGGCGAAATACATATCGCAGGGACCGCGTACCCGAAGAGCATATGGATGCACGCCTTTGACGACACCACCCCCGCAGACCTCGTCGTTTCTACAGCCGGTAAGGACTTCTCGATATTTGTGGCCGATGTGGGGGTCGAAGATAGCGGTGGTAGCGGAAGTGTGCAATTCCAGGTGCTTGCGGATGGCGCCGTGATGGCAGAGAGCTCCGTGTTGAGATCCGGCCAATCGCATCACTTTGAAGTCGACGTGAAAGGTGCGCGCGAGGTGACCCTTCGCGTTCTTAACGGAGGCGACGGTTTCTCATGCGATCACTCGGCTTGGGGCAATGCGCGGTTTGTGAAGGCAGGCTCCACCGATCCGCTTGGGTTCCCTAGCTCGAAGTCTTAGGAACGTGTAGCGGATTGCACGAGCAGACCGAGTCAGCGATGAATCCGCGTCGGTTACTTGCTCTTGCCGGTCAGCAGGCTAACTGCCACCTCCGTCGGTTCGCGATCGGTCGCGAGCGGCGGGTCGATCGATAGCGCCGTAATCTCGGCGCGTTGCTCAGCCGTCAGGCGGATATCGACACACCCAAGAGCCTCATCGAACTGCGCCAGATTGCGCGCGCCAACAATTGCGCTTGTGATCGTGGGGTGACTGATCACCCAGGCGTTTGCGAGCGCGGCGGGCGATACTCCCTTTGCCTGTGCGTACTCCACGAATCGTCCCGCGACTTCCATGTAGGCGGCGTCTTTGTATCGCTCGATATACATCTTGTTCTCTTTGATTCGGCCTGACTCGCCACGATGGTATTTCCCGGTGAGCAGACCCGCTGCAATGGGACTGTACGGACAAACAGCCAACTGCTCGTGAGCAGCTAGCGGGAGTATCTCCACCTCAACCTGCCGCTTGAGGAGGTTGTACATCGGCTGCACGGCCACGATGGGAGCAAATCCCTTCGCATCGGCGACAGCAATCGACTTCATAATCTGCCACGCGGAGAAATTCGACACACCGCAGTAGTGCACCTTGCCGCGTTCGATCAGTGAGGAAATCGCGTCCAGACTGTGCTCAATCTCCGTATGGTCATCCCAATGGTGAAGATAAAGCACGTCCAGCCAGTCCGTCTGCAGTCGCTGCAGACTGCGATCCACTTCCAAGTGAATATGCCGCCGCGAACTCCCTCGCTGATTCGGGTCATCGCCAGTCGGAAAGTGAACTTTCGAGGCCAGAACAATATTTTCTCGCCGCGGTCTTAGCCAGCGTCCTACGATCTCCTCGGTGAGGCCTTTACAGTAGATGTTTGCCGTGTCAAAGAAGTTGATCCCTTTCTCAACAGCGCGTTCCATGATCGCGTTCGCCGTTTTCTCATCGGCCTCTTTGCCAAAGGTCATCGTGCCCAGGCAGACTTCCGAAACCTGGATGCCGGTCTTCCCGAAATACGTGTAGTTCATGAATAGCTTTCCTTCGTCGGATTGATATACGGAAAGGGAATTCTACCACCTTGCCAGCACCCCTGTAACCTGCCTCGCAATCATGCGCACAATCCTTGTGAGAGCAAGGACGCCATCTGAGTGAATTGCCTGGACCGGAGAGGGACATCATGAGTATGCTTCGTGCTCAATGTAACCGCTTTCGATTTCGAAATTTGGGAATTGCCATGCTTACCGCCGTTGTGTCCACGCTCTTGTCGACCGCCTGCCCCGCGTCAAATAGCGAAGTTCGTCACGCATCTCTGGTACACGACGGAATTTCGCGGACCTACCGCCTCTTTGTCCCGTTGAATCTCTCTTCGTCCAATCCCGCTCCGCTGGTACTCGTATTGCACGGGGGCGGCGGTAACGGCGACAAGATGGCCCGGTTGACCAAGTTTGATGCCGCCGCTCGGAAGTACGGATTCATCGTGGTCTATCCCGATGCGTACGAGAAGCACTGGAACGATGGACGACAAGGCACCTCGTACACGTCGATGGATACCAATGTCGATGACGTTGGCTTTCTGGAGACTCTGATCGGACATATCCAGTCGCAGTTCGCGATTGACGCCTCCCGTGTGTATATCACCGGTGCATCGAACGGGGGAATGATGACGTATCGCATGCTCTGCGAACGCACCCCGCTGTTTGCCGCCGCGGCGCCCGTTATTGCCAATATGCCAACCGATTTAGTCGGTGCATGTGTACCCGCCGCTCCGATTCCAATGCTCATCCTTAACGGCGAAGAGGACCCGCTCATGCCGTGGAATGGAGGCGAGATTGCACCGGATTTCCCCAAGCGCAGGAAGGTGTTCAAGGGTACGGTTGTCTCGACCGAAGAGACGGTCGCGTATTGGTCAACATGGAACGCATGCACAAGCGTGGGCGAGAAAACCTACCTTCCCGACGCAGACCCCAACGACGGCACTCGCATCTGGGTCCAGTCCCACACGGGTGGTACCGATGGCGCGGTGGTCCATCTCTACGGCGTTGAAGGTGGCGGGCACGGCTGGCCCGGCGGAGCGCAGTACCTCGTTGAATCCATCATCGGCAAGGTCTCGCAGGACGTGGATGCCACCGAGCTGATTTGGCAGTTCTTTCAAAATCACACCCGCGAATAGCGCCACACTCCGAAGAGTCCCTCACCGGTTCTTCCTGTTTTGCACGAGACTTGCAGGCAGCCTTCGTCGTATGCTGGATCCCGATGCCCCGCGCCTACGGCTTAAGGGCACGAACGGAGGCGAGCACATGAAGCGAAGGACCTTTATGCAATTGGCCGGCACGGCTTCCTTGGGCGCATTGGCAAGCCAGTGTTCAACGATTGCGCCGCAAGAAAGCCGCACGGCTACAGAAGGGGAGACCATTCACATGAGTGAAGTTCCAATTCGCAAGGAATGGCTCGCAGGCCGCAACCAGAATCGCTCCACGGTCGCGGGTAGACACGGAATGATCTGTACCAGTCAACCCCTATCCAGCATGGCTGGCGTCGAAATGCTGAAATCCGGCGGCAACGCTATCGACGCCGCCGTGTGCGCCAGCGCAATGATGAGTCTCGTCGAGCCCATGAGTTGCGGTCCAGGCGGCGACCTCTTCGCGATCGTCTGGGTCGAGAAAGACAGGAAACTCTTCGGACTCAACGCGAGTGGCCGAGCGCCCTACGATTGGAACCTGGATGCCGCGAAGGCCCTCGGTCTGGATCAGATTCCTTCACAAGGGCCGTTGGCTTGGTCCGTGCCGGGCTGCGTAAGCGGGTGGGCCGCATTGCTGAATCGGTTTGGATCAAAGTCGTTTTCCGACATTCTAAAACCGGCCATTGGATATGCACGCGAAGGATTTCCCGTCTCACCGATCATTGCCCGATCGTGGCCATTCCCTGCCAGTTATGACACGCTGGCTAAAACGTATATGCCCGGCGGAAAGGCGCCCGAATTTGGAGATATTTTCTGCAACCCGGCGTTGGCCGATACCTTCGAGCAAATTGTGAAGGGCGGAGCCGATGCCTTTTACAGGGGCGACATCGCGGAGCGTATCGTGCGATTTTCCGCATCTGTCGGTGGCAAGTTCTCGAAACGAGATTTCGAAGACCACACTGCCGATTGGGTCGAACCAATTAGTACGAACTATCGCGGATTCGACGT
>JAIBAQ010000221.1 GCA_019695095.1 Candidatus Hydrogenedentota bacterium | reverse complement strand
GTCCCCAATTTCAAATTTCAAATTTGAGATTTCAAATCTCCTTCCCCCTCTCCCTCTCCCTCTTCAATCCAAAATCCAAAATCTAAAATCCAAAATTCCCCACGAGGTTCACCCATGACATCGACAACACGACCTTCCGCGCCCACTCCGCCCACACTTCCCCGCAGACTTCTTGGTTGGATCGCCGTTCTCGCATCCACACTCATTGCGGGCTACTGGGCCCTCTGGGGCAGCATCGAAACCTTCCACGAAGGCTGGTACTACGACTCCCTGCTCAAGAACATCGCGCTTTCCCTGGGCCAATACATGATGCCCTCGCTTGTCTTCGTGCTCGCCGCGTGCATCGCCATACGCTGGTCCCGCATCGGCGCACTGCTCCACTTCACGGCCGCAGTTTTTGCCGCCTGGTTCTTCCGCAACGCCGCGCCCATCGTCATCTACCCATTCATCGTTGGCCCGCTGACGCTTATGGCCCTTGCCTACTGGTTTGGCCGGCCACACCCACGCAAACTCGCAGTGCTCGGTGTTGTGGTGATCCCCGCCCTGGTTGCCCTCGTATCAGGCTCCGGCCACGCGTGGCGCGTCGCTCACCGCATCGACGATGGCGACCGCTCCGCCCGCCGCATTACGCAAAACGGCGTCGATCTGATATGGGCTCCCGCCGGACCCGGCTGGCCTATGCGCGGCACTACATGGGAAGACGCCAAACATACGTGCGCCTATCTCAACGCCGACGGCCTGACCCTCGCCGACGCGCCCCAAAACATCTGGCGCTTGCCCACCGTCGAAGAAGCCGCTCGCTCCATGCAACTTCACGGGCAAGACGCCGGCGGTTCCTGGGATCCCGCAACCCACCGCACGTCCTATAAGATGCCCCCCGACAAAGAATCCCCGCTCTGGGACACCCGCTCCCAGGTCATCTACTGGTGGACCGCCGACTCCATCGACGACAAACGCGCCTACATGATCGTCTACGACGGGCAGGCCTGGCCCCGGCCCAAGGATGCCAACTGGGGCTACCTTGCCTACCGCGCCGTCAAATCACCCTGAGCGGAATTCAGAGACCGACCCAAGCGAAGCGAACACAATGAGCGCAGACGGGCCTTTCCCAATTTCCGCGAAAACGTGTCGCAGGCATCCTGCCTGCGCTCTTCAACCACTTATGTGATCCCGGTACCCATCGACACACATACTCGCTGCCCTGCGCAATCGCGCGTATTCGTGCTGAAAGCACGACATACCCTAGCCTGGGGTGAAGATTCGCGTCTGCTCAAGACGCGAATCGCAACCCCAGGAACCAACACACCCCTATCGAGCGTCCTGTAAGGACGCCAGCGTTGGACATCTCCTACCAACTCCTTGCGACAAAGCCAGCCATCGTCAGGCACCGCCCCACGACAACTACCCGGCTTCCCCGACCACCCCCGGCAGCGATCTCTGCCCCCGCCAAAAATAAACGAGGCGCGCAACCTCTCGGCTGCGCGCCTCCAATCGATCTCGTGACTCTAAGTTGTCTCTCCGGACCAAACTACATCAAGTCCGCAAGAGCAAAAGCTTCATTCTGATTACAGTGCCGCTTGGATCGTGTTTACCATGTTGACATATGCGCGGCAATCGGGCCACTCGCTCGGGTACTTCAAGAACGTAACATGACCGTCCATATAGAGCACATTGCCACCGCCCGGAACGTGGCTGAAGTAACTGCCCCAACCATCGCTGGGAAGCCAGCACATATCCCACATGACCGGGAGCTCACTTTGGGCCTTGGCACTCGCGGCCGGGTTATTGATGTCACTAATGAAGAACCGTTCGATACCCTCGCGCAAACGATAGACGGTCGAATCGCCGCCCGTTTCCGCGCTCGTAAAGGTGATATCGTCTTCAAATACCGCACCCGGTCCGTCGCTATTCCATGTTGCTTGCGCCGTCGTAAACAGTGTTCCTACCTCTCCAAGAAATCCGAAATCGAAATTCGTCGTTGCCGAGTTCAACGATGTGCTGTCCACTGGCCCGTTGATGACTGCATCCGGCGTGATGGCCCAGCCATAATACTCATACGAGATTTCCCAGAAACGGCACGGATCGATCGACCCATCTGCCTTACGGAAGAAATAATCGGCCATCTGCTCTGCATCTGCATCCGACGGACACAAGATGATGTTTGCGTCGGTCATGTATTCCGGATACACCGACGGGCCGTTAAAGAACCGGTTCGGCTGATGGTACTGGGCGTCATTTGCCTGCGAACACGGAGTCGGCGAAGAATCTGGATTCGGGTCAAACTTCATGTTACTGGGATACTTCTCCCCCTTCGATTCGTTCGCGTACATCTTGAAAATCACGCCCAACTGCTTCAGGTTATTCTGGCAGCTTGCCCGGCGTGCTGCTTCACGCGCACGCGCCAGCGCCGGCAACAAGATCGCCGCAAGGATACCGATAATGGCAATCACGACCAACAATTCAATAAGAGTAAAACCACGCTTCTTCATGATTAACCCCCCTGGGTTTTCGTTGTGGTTCTTCTTCAATTCGTTATGAGACACATAAAATGACTGGAGGAGTACATAATCAAATGAGGACTTCTAGACTGCCCGCACCTCCTTTCGAGTGCGCCCTGGAACGCCCCCCCAATTCGGGCTGCTGCCCTGCGCGTTCCACAAACGCTGCTTAAACTCTCTGCCCACCGGCCGAGCGTATGGCGTATTGCTCTACTAGTGCTAGAATCTTTGTGGACTCTTCGCCGTCGTTTCGTCAACACCATTCAATGAACATTATCATAATTCGAAGTGGACTATTCGTCAAGGGGTAATTCCAGTAATATTGTCAATAAAAACTATTATTGACGGAACGCAACCAAAAGTGACGAAACGTAACCTCGTCTGCACTTCTCGCTCCTCCCTGATTCTCGGTTGTATCCCAATAGTACCATGCCGCGTGGTTTTACGGCGGCACTCTCTCCCTGCTCAGGTGGTACGTATGGACGAACAGAAACGCCGGGAACCCACCCCATAGGCAGGTTCCCGGCAGTTACATCAAGTGAGTGCTATCGAGGTCCAGATTGCGGACTAGAAATCCAGGCCTCCGGACTTGTTGATGTACCCGACAACAGCAAAGGCCTCGTTGACCGGAGCTTTGTTGTCCGGATACTTCAGGAAGCCGACATGGCCGTCCGCATACAGCACATTCGAACCGCCCGGAATGTGGTTGTAATCCTGCGCGGTCGCGGAGATCACGTCCCACATCACGGCCAATTCACTCTGCGCTTGTGCACTAGCGGCAGCGTTGTTGATGTCAGTGATAAAGAAGCGTTCGATGCCTTCACGCAGGCGATACGTTGTCCGTGGGTAGTACGTGCTGAAATCGGAAGGCACATCGTTGTCGATGACATCCATGATATCCGCCAAGTTCCCCATGTCTTGATCGATATCCGGAGCCTGCTTTTCATACAGGTAGGTCACCAGAATCTGGGTCGGCCCATTGAGCGAGGTAGAGAACCCCGGAGGAAGACCAACGCCTAACACACTCAGCGCAGTCGCAAGGTTGATACTATACTGCGAAGTCATGCTGCAGTCGTTGAACGCCCAGCCCCAGTAGTTGTAGCAGTAATTGACCGGCCACCAGTGCACATCGCCGTCGGTCTGTCCGTTGCCTTCCGGATCGATCTCAAGCCGGCACGCGCGGTTTCCGTTCTCATCGGTGTACCACATGTCATCGGCTTTCAGCACCGCGCTGGAGGGGCATACAAACAGAGTCGGGTCCGTCAGGTACTCGGGATAGATTTGGCCGATATGCGGTTGCGTCAAGATTCCAGTCGTCCCGTTGTTGCACTGGAACATCGCCGTCGGCCACTTCTCGCCCTTGCTCTCGTTGGCGTACATCTTATAGACGATGCCGAACTGTTTCAGGTTGTTTTGGCAACTGGCCCTGCGCGCCGCCTCGCGCGCACGCGCCAATGCCGGCAGCAGAATCGCCGCCAAGATGCCTATGATGGCAATAACGACTAGCAGTTCAATTAACGTAAAGCCTCTCTTCTTCATGATTCCCTTATCCCTCAAGTGTTATAGGTTCGTTTCAAACTCAAGGTGCAAGACAAGGCGAAGCGCAGACTGCTTCGACTTCGCGGGTCATGAGTGCAAATACTCTTCATACCTCCTTTCCCTGGTTATCGCGCGCTCCGTCCCCCCCAAATTGGGCCGAACCGCCCCCAGCCACCGGCAACTGTTCTACGTATACCTTCTTCGACTCTTCGGGAAAGCATTCCAAGCGGATTCGCCGCAGCGACTCCGCGTAGTCCCAGTCTTTCGACAAGGGCCGCCAACCGTATCCATCGCCCAGCACAAACCCATGCTTCAGAATCGTGGCCGCCGCATCCGTCACGCCGATTTCACTCGGCGGCATCCAACTCGACGACGCCGACTTGATACCGTCTCCCAGCACCCACAACGGATACACCACGTCTGCCGGACTCGTGTCCGGCGGTAAACACAGATCGCCCGCGGCAATCGCGTCGCGAACGATCCCAAACATAATCTGCGACGTCCCATGCGCCGACATCTTCAATTGAGACAACACTTCCGGCGTCGCCTTCTGCATGATTGCTTCGCCGGTCATGATCTGGAAAATGCGGACCTCACCCCAATTCAGCCGCGCAAACAGGACCGTCGCTTCACCCACCGCCAGCATGCGCTCCCGCGTGCCCCCGCGAAACATCGCCCCCCGCTCCACCAGCACACGTTGCTTCTCTGAACTGCGCGCCGCCAGCGTAACGATGAGATCTTCCTTGCACGAGAAATGCTGATAGACCGTTCCCTTCGAGCAGTCGGCCGCATCCGCGATGCGCGCCATGGTTAGCCCATGGTAACCGCTCTTGAGTAGCATCTTGCGGGCAATGTCCAGTAGCAGCTCTTCCCGCACCCGAATTTGTCGCTGCTTACCGGTGAGCACCGTGACCATTACCCATACTATATGACCATCGGTCGAAATTCGTCAAGAAAAATCGTTTTTCGAATTCTCGCCAACCTCAGGTGATGCGATAAATAACGTATTATCAGAAATATAGGGGATAGCCCCCGGTTTGAAGGCAAGTTGATTCTAATTGACGTAAAGTCAAGTATTGAAAGAAATTTCCATCCCTGTCTCCCGCGCTACAGCACCCTGCGAATGCCCGCGCACTAGACATAAAGCAGGCGTGTGGCCGTAAAACCACACGCCTGCTCCCCCCCAAAAGCATATGACATGGTAGGCGGCTGACCAAAAGAAGTCACGAGCGCTGAACTCTTACTCCTTCAGATCGGAGCGCCACTTTGCCTCTAGTGTGAACTTAGCGTTTCGCTCATCAAATCCATCATCAGCGGGAACGCCCTGCTAACAGGCCACTCGCTCGGGTACTTCAAGAAACTGACGTGACCGTCCATATAAAGCACATTGCCACCGCCTGGCACATGGTTGAAATAACTCGCGCCGGCCTCCGCTGGCCCCCAGCACGTATCCCACTGCACCGGAATGTCGCTCTGAGCTTTCGCGGTGGCAGCCGGATTGTTGATATCGCTGATGAAGAACCGCTCGATCCCTTCACGAAGACGGTAAATCGTGATTGAACCGTCCGTCGCGTTGTCGATCGAAATATCGCTGTCGAACAATGACGCAAACTCTGGATCTGTCACATCAACGTCGTCACCTTTCAAGAATTCAGAGCCAAACGCTAAAAGCACCGGCGCGTCCCATGGAGGTGTCGTTGCGTTTTGGTCTGAGGTATTCCCGTCGCCTACCAAGAAGGCCGACGGAAGAACGGCCCACCCGTAATAGGTGTAGGACACTTCCCACATGTTGCAGGGCTGAATGCTTCCGTCTGCGCGAACCCAATATCTCCCGGACTCTTCCTGGGCATCCGCGTCCGACGGGCAAAGGATGACGTTGGCGTCGGTCAAGTACTCGGGGTACACGGCTGGCCCGTCGAAGAACTGGTTCCAGCTATTCCCGGCTCCCGTGCACGAATCGGCATCGTCTGGTCCTTGGGGAATGTACTTGATCTTCGTTGGAAACTTCTCACCCTTGGCTTCGTTGGCGTACATCTTAAACACGACGCCCAACTGCTTCAGGTTGTTTTGGCAACTCGAGCGGCGGGCCGCTTCGCGTGCGCGCGCCAACGCAGGCAACAGAATCGCTGCAAGAATACCGATGATGGCAATAACCACCAACAATTCGATAAGCGTAAAGCCTCTCTTCTTCATGATTCCCTTTTCCTTACTTCCAAAGCTGAACAAAATCGATTCGACGAGGCGCAACAAACTGCGTTCCGCCTCCCGTGAGTTCAGATCGATTGATCGGACCCTCCTTTCCCCCTTCTCCGGTGATATAGGGTCCCATCCCCCCCAAATGGTTCAGGGCCCCCTGCCCCTGTTTACGTGTCGCCGTAAACCTTCCTTGATGCCGCCGGTTTGATCCTGTCACCCAGGACCCACAGCGGTTACACGGCATCGGCCGGACACGTGTCCGACGGCAATTGCACCCTGTCTGCCGCCAGCGCGACACTGAGATCTTCTTTGCACGAGAAGTGTTGGTAAACCGTCCCCTTGGCACACTCGGCGGCCTCGGCCAACCTCCCCATGGTCAGTCCGTGATAGCCGCTCTTTAAAGGCATCTTGCGGACAATGTCCAGCAGCAGCTCCCCCCGCGCTCTCATCTCGTGCTGCTTGCCGGAACGTACTACAGTCGCGAAATGAGTATATGACGCAAAGTCGAAATTCGTCAACCCCCATCTTGGGCAGATACTCTCAACATTCCATAACTCCTTTTTATAATTATTATTAAAGAACCCTATCTGCGGCTTATTACCTCGAAGAGCCACTAGACATGCTATGACTATGCGTCAAATTGGAATCACGACCCGTTTGAGGGCATTCTCATTCCCTTCTACTACGCGCCTTTAATCCGCAATTTCCGCTGACCGGCGTGTCTGCATCGCGATGGCACGAATCCGCGAGACAAAAGCGAAGCTGCGAGAAGTCACGCGCTATAAGCCGGGACTAATCTGACCGATAGTCCTGTTTTAGTGAACGAAGGGACAAAAATTGTGCAAATCCGACCAAGATACTCACGTGAATGACAATTTATGTATATTCCCGGCAGGACTTGGCCCCATATATAGTAGTTGTCGCACATGAGGCCCGATATATAGACGGCACGGAAGGTGCTCTCTGTGTCTAACGCATTACCGGACTGAATGCGCCCGGCAAACAACCTTACCGGGCGTGGGCAATGGCAATCGCGTGCAGTAAGGCGCGGCGAAAGGGCAGACATGACTGCAGCGATGGTTGCGGAACCGGCTTTGTCATTGAAAGAAGAGTTTGAGGAGAAGGGGTATATTCTTCAGCGCGGGTTCTTCAGTCCCGATGAAATGGATGCCCTCCTTCAGGAAATCAGGCGGGCTGGCACGCAGCGCGACGGTCATTGCCTCAACAAGGACGACATGGTCTTCTACGGGGACATCGTCCGGGCGTCGCCTTTTCTGCAGTCCTTCGCTACACAGCCCAGGGTCATTGGGCTGCTCAAGGAGTTGATTGGTCCCGAGTTCTGGATACGCTGGGACCAGGCCGTCGGCAAGTTTCCTGGAGGTTCTCATTTCCCCTGGCACCAGGACAACGCGTACAACAAATTGGCCGACCCTCATTTCCAGTTCTGGATCGGTCTCACCCCGATGAACGAGGAGAACGGCGGGTTATGGCTGCAGCCCGGAAGTCACAAGCTGGGGCTGCTACCGCACAGCAAGGTGGACAACCACCTCGCGTGCGACGTTCAGCCGTGCAAGCCGGAGTTTGTCGCCACGGAGAAGGGCGATGTCATCGTCTTCTCGTCGCTGACGCTGCATTACACGACTCGCAACATCTCCGAGCGCGAGCGGTGGGCGTGGGTCATCGAATACATGTCGTGCGAGTACTTCGATCCGCACGTCAGTCCGCCCTATTTCGTGGTTTGCGAGAATGGGGAGCCCGTCCAGAAGCTGGTGGACTCGTATAAGGGGTCCAAGGACCCCCGCCAACGCATGAAATACCTGGGCGCACGCACGCGTGAGAATCTGCGAGAAAAGGCCAAGCGGGTACTCGCCAAAGCCACACGGATCGTGCCCGGCGCGAAGTAACGCGCTCGCCGAACGAAAACCATCTCCTCGCTGTGGCGCGGTCTCCCGACCGCGCCACTCTTACGACCGCAGGTCTCCATCGCGTGCCCGTCCGTGCCCGTCCGTGTTTGTCCGTGTAGGTCCGTGTAGGTCCGTGGCCCCCCTCGCAGTGCAACGAACTCGCGCATATCTATGAAAGGAGTTCTATCATGGCCACCGTCACTCAACCCCACGAACCCACGCCCAAACGCGTCGGCGTCGTAAACGCCATCCTCGGCCATTGGCTCCACGGAACCAATCCCTTCCTAACCCCGGAAGAGATTACCCGCGCCAAATACCATTGCCGTCAAAAGCTCGCGGAGGCCCGCGTTCGCCACGGCGGCCGTCCGCCCGTCGACGTGCTTCTGTGCATCGACGAGACCGTTGCCCTACACCTCCTCGCGTTCCGCGAGACGATGCAGATGCTTCGTCGCACAAACCCATTGCTCGCCGACGACGAGCCGCAGCAGGAACTGCAGGTTCTCCCGGGCGATCCTCCAACCGGCGCCCCAGGCACTCCAGACCGAGGCAAAACGAAACCGCCGAAAACCGCCCCGGCCCGCGCGCGCACTTCGGAAGGGGAACCCCTGTTCAAAGCAGATCG